>JALYMD010000334.1 GCA_030773875.1 Chloroflexota bacterium
GCCTGCCCACCATCACCAGCGCCGAGAAGGCCGCCCGCCTCATCGTCCGCGCCGCCAAGCGGGGCGAGGCCGAGCGGATCTTCCCCGCCTCCGCCAACATCCTCGTCCGCCTCCACGGCCTCTTCCCAGGCACCACCGCCAACATCCTCCGCGGCGTCAACCGCCTCTTCCCGAGCGCCCAGGGCGTCGCCACGAGCAAAGACACCGCCCGCGGCTCGGAGTTGGACGCACCCCTGCGCCGCTCCCGACTCTGGCGCGCCCTCACCGCCAAGGGCCGCGACGCCGCCCTCGACCTGAACCAGAATCCCGGGCCGCTCGCGGTCATGCGCGAGGCCGGTTACACCCCGCAGCCGGCCCCTGACGGCGCCCAATCCGCCCCCACCGCTCAGCCGTGACCAGTTGGGTCGGTGCGCGCCTCCCCAGCGCCCCAGCCCTGAGCCTGATAGCCTGCACCCGAACCGGATCGTTCTCAGCCAGGAGTCACCTATGCCCGCTAGCCCCTCCATGCCGCCCGGATCCATCCTTCCCGACGCCCTCGTCTCCACCGAGTGGCTCGCCGCCTACCTCGACGACCCCCGCCTCCGCATCGTCGACATCCGCGGCTACGTCCGCACCCGCGACCTCGGGCACGGCCGCCAGGAAGCCACCTACGCCGCCGCCCGTGACGAGTACGACGCCGGCCACCTCCCCGGCGCGGTCTACGTCGACTGGACCGCCGACATCACCGACCCCGATCACCCCGTCAAGGCCCAACTCGCGCCGCCAGGCCGCTTCGCCGCCGCCATGACCGAGCGCGGCATCGGCGATGACACGGACATCGTCGCCGTGGACCACACCGGCGGCCACTTCGCCACCCGCCTCTGGTGGGCTCTCCGCGCCTACGGCCATGACCGCGTCGCGGTGCTGGACGGCGGCTTCGCTAAGTGGGCCGCCGAAGGCCGCCCCCTCACCACCGAGGTGCCGTCACCCCCGACCGCGCGCTTCACGCCCCGCTTCCGTCCCGAGACCATCGCCGACGCCGACGCCGTCCTCGCCACCATCGGCGACCCCACGCACCTCATCGTCGATGCCCGCGATCCCGCCCAGTACAGCGGCGAGATCGCACGCGGCTCCCGCGGCGGCCACATCCCCGGCGCCGTCAGCATCCCCCCCAAAACCCTCGTCAACCCGGACGGCACCTGGAAGCCCCTCGAAGAGCAGCAAGGCATCCTTGAAGCGAACGGCGTCCGCCCCGACCGGCCCGTCGTCGCCTACTGCAACGGCGGCGTCACCGCCACCGCCGTCCTCTTCGCCCTTCACCGCACCGGCCACCACGCCCACGCCAACTACGACGGCTCCTGGAACGAGTGGGGCGAGCGCCCCGACCTCCCCATCGAACAAAGCGCACCGCCATCCTCGTAGCGGCCACGCCCGCCCTGCCCCCGCCAACCGCCGCTACCGCTCCTCTCCCGAGCTCGGGAGAGGGGGCAGGGGGAGATGGCCGTCTTGCCGCCCCGCCACCCGGCGCACAAAAAAACGGCCCCCGGTCAACCGGGGGCCGCGTCGCTCATCTTGTCGTCGGCCGGACCTCTTTGGTGCCAAGGGGCAGACTCGAACTGCCGACCACACGATTTTCAGTCGTGCGCTCTACCAACTGAGCTACCTTGGCGCGGCACAGCAGCGCGAAGCACGGGACTCGCCGGTGGGCGATAGAGGGCTCGAACCTCTGACATCCACGGTGTAAACGTGGCGCTCTTCCAGCTGAGCTAATCGCCCGCTGACGCGGCAAATTCGTCGGAACCGGTGCCCAGGAAAGGATTTGAACCTTCACGCCCTAAACGGGCACTAGCCCCTCAAGCTAGCGCGTCTGCCGATTCCGCCACCTGGGCAGGGGCCATCACCGCGCGAAAAGTATAGGCGCCGCCCCAACCCCCGTCAACTGACCCCGCCGTTGTGTGTCCGGCCACCGCCCTCCGGCACTGCCGACCACTGCCCGGCCCGCAACTGGGATGCTTCGCAACCTTGACCCAGGACCCCCCACATGAGAACCTTTGCCGGTCGCGACACCGGGTCTCGACAAGAACAGAGGGATGGAAGGAAGGGGTTCCATACATGAAGCGCGCGATTGCGCCGTTGTTCCTCGCACTTGTGCTCGCCTTCGGCTTCGCTCAGGCCGGCAAGGTGGGCGCTCAGGCGACGCCGACGGCGACCGAGACGGCGACTGCGACCGCCACCGAGACGGCGACCGCGACCGCCACGTCCACCGCCGTCGCCACGACGCCGAGCGACGACGCAACGCCGACGCAGGACGACGGCAACGACGATGACGACGACACCGACACCGACACCAATACCGGCAACACCGGCACCAACACCGGCGGCGGCAGCCAGACAGGCACCACGTCCGGCACTGGCACCTCCACCCAGGCGCTGCCGAACACCGGCGCCGGCACCGAGCAGGGTGCGACCGGCATGGACGCGTGGATGATCGCCGCGCTGCTCCTCGTGGCGACCATCGGGTTCGCGATCCCGTTCCGCCTGCGCCGGAACGCCTAGCTCGCGACACTTCGCGCCAACGCGACACCGCACCAACCACCCGCGCCGGACCTCTCCGGTGCGGGTGGTTGG
>JALYMD010000335.1 GCA_030773875.1 Chloroflexota bacterium
GCGCACGGCCGTGCGCCCCTTGCAGCTCCTGGAGCGCCAGCTCCGGCCGCTGCCGGATGGTGAGCGGCTTCGCCGCCACGCGGGTCAGGCGATGCGACAGGTCCAGGATTACGGCGAGGGCATCCAGCCACAGCAGAAGGAGAGCATCTTCTCCCGCTTCTCCAGCCTCGATCGTCTGGATCGTGGAAGGAGCGGACTTGGCCTCGGCCTCTTCATCGCGCGGGAGATCGTCACGGCCCACGGCGGCACAATCGACGTCGCCTCGACCCCCGGCGAAGGCACGACCTTCACGGTCTGCCTGCCCCTGGCCCCGGCGCCCGGGGCCGATTAACACCCGCCCCGCAACGGCTGCATTGCGCACTTCCGGGCGGGGCGGTGGCCCGCAAGCGGGGCGTAGGGGGAGTGGTCCCCCGACTGCTCTGGAAGTCCCTGGAGCGATCCGATACATCCCACGATAACCATGTACACTTGGGGTACCTAAGGCACATATGTGCCCCGACGTTGCCCCCTCCACGATGCCCCATGCCCTTGCGGGGATTGCCCTCTTGTGGCCGCCTTTTAGGGAGCGACCGCACCCCACCGGATTTGTTTGGTCCGGGGTTCGCTCACCGGAAAGGCGCCTCTCATGGACAATATCTCCACGCCGCCCCACGTTCTCGTCATGAACGACACCCAGGAGATCATCGACCTGCTCCGGGAGTTGCTGGAGGAGGAGGGGTTCCGGGTCTCCACTTCGCTCTACGTGCTCGACCTCCAGAAGATCAAGACGCTCGCCCCGGACGTGATCGTGCTGGACGTCATGTTCGAGGGGCACGACAAGGGGTGGCAGTTCCTGACCCTCGCGCGCCTGGACCCGGAGGTTTGCGCCATCCCGCTCCTGCTCTGCACGGCGGCGGTGCAGACGGTCAAGCCGATGGAGGAGCACCTGGCCTCGGTCGGCGTGGGCGTGGTGCTCAAGCCCTTCGACCTCAACCACCTGCTGTGGGCGATCAACCAGGCGCTCTCGGTGCGGGAGGCGGCCTTGAATCTTTCATCGGATGGTTCATCAGACGGGCGGGAGGCGACCGTGAACCGGCTCACGGATGGGCGAACATCGTAGGGAGCGCCTTCGGGCGCACGGTCCGGGCCCGTGGATGGCCCGCCGTTGAATTCCGGACGCGACCCACGTATTCGGCGGGGAGCACCAGGCTCTGGCGGCATCCATTGTGCAACAGGCACTACAAGCTCGAGGGTACGGCGTACTCCGGCTGTTGCGCATCGGAGGTTGCGGGGCTCTCCCCATATGGATCACAAGACCATCCTGGTCGTTGATGATGAACGGACCATCGTGTTCATGATCGCCGACCTGCTGGAGGATGAAGGCTACGTGGTGCGCTGCTGCTTCGATGGCCGCACCGCTCTCGACACGGTCGACCGCGAGGTCCCGGACCTGGTGGTGAGTGACGTGATGATGCCCGGACTTGACGGCATCGCGGTGGCTGTCTACCTGCGAGAGCGGGGTATTCCGGTGCTCCTGATGAGCGCCGTCCCCGGGCACCGCGCCGTCCCCGGCGTGCCCTTCATCCCCAAGCCGTTCGACCTCGACCGCTTCCTCGACGCGGTGACCCACGCTCTGGCCGCCTAAGGGGCGGGAACTCCTTTGTTCCCACGACCGGCCGTCCACCCGGCTCCCCCACCCGGCTCCCCAGTCGCGTCTTCTGCCACAATCCAGACGGGCAACCGTGACGACGTGTTGCGCCATCCTCCGTGGCGCCAAACCCGTTCTACCATGGCCCGCGAGACTGGGCTGAGGCGGTCGAACGTCGCGCGAGTGGGTGCCCGGGGCCGCCGTTGCAGATCGGGGCAGCCGCGCCAGGCAACGAGATACGGATGCGTTGTTCATGAGGACAGACGTGCCCACCCGCCGGCAGCTCAACCGGGCGACGCTGGCGCGCCAGATGCTGCTGGCGCGGGAGGAGGTCTCCGCCGTTGAGGCGGTGGAGCGCCTGTGCGGTCTGCAGGCGCAGGAAGCCAAGCCGCCATTCATCGGCCTCTGGACCCGCGTGGCGGGGTTCCGGCGTGAGGACCTGCACCGGGGGCTCCATGGACGGGCAGTGGTCCGCGCCACCCTGATGCGCGCTACCCTGCATCTGATGGGCGCCACGGACTACGCCGTCTTCCGCCCGGCGCTGCAACCAGTAATGACGCAGGCGCTGCGCGTGCTGGGAACGCGCGGAGAGGGGCTGGACCTCGACCGGGTGATGCCGGTGGCGCGAGGACTGCTCGGGGAGCGGCCGCTCACGTTTGAGGAGCTGCGGCCGTTGCTGGTGGAGTCGTTTCCCCAGGTCAACGACCGCGCGTTGGGTTACGCGGTGCGGACTCACCTGCCGCTGGTGATGGTCCCGACGCAGGACCGGTGGGGCTTCCCCGCTCCCGCGCCGTTCACGCTTGCGGAGTCGTGGCTGGACGCGCCCCTCTCCGACGACCCCGGCGCGACCCAGGCGCTGGTCCTCCGCTACCTGGCGGCGTTCGGCCCGGCCACCGCCGCCGACGTGCAGACGTGGTCAGGGTTGCAAGGGATGAAGCGCGTCCTGGACGGTCTGCGGCCGAACCTGAGCGTCTTCAAGGACGAGCGGGGCCGGGAGTTGTTCGATCTGCCGGATGCGCCGCGCCCGGATGCGGAGACTTCGGCACCGCCGCGCTTCCTGCCGGAGTTCGACAATCTCGTCCTCTCGCACGCGGACAGGACGCGGGTGCTGGCGGACGAGCACCGGGGGCTGGTGGTGACCAAGAACCTCCGGGTGCGGGCGACGTTCCTGTGGGACGGCTTCGTGACCGGGACGTGGCAGGTGGAGCGGAAAAGGCAGGCGGCCACGCTCCGGATCACGCCGTTTGGGCCGCTGCCTAGGGACGCCTCCGACGCGCTGGCCGCGGAAGGCGACGCGCTGCTGCGGTTTGTGGAGGAGGACGCCTCCTCGTTTGCCGTCGAGGTGGGCGATCCGGTCTCCTCGGGGTGATCGGCTGGGTGGGAGGTGCCAAACAGGAACGCTCACCCCACCCCCTCTCCCTGCGCCGGGGAGGCGGTGCGTGCCAGGGGTCGTGGTTGGTCCGCCCAGTCAGGCGGAGGAGCGTGAGCCGGCACGGTGTTCGCTCGACGATCGGGCACTGCCCGCCGGTGCAAGCGTCCTCCGGGGGATCGGCGGTGCCCCCGGATCCTAGTTCCGCCCGTGGTCCCGGAGCGCGGTTCGGGTGGTGCTATCTTGCGCGGCTGCGCCCGGCGACGACGAGGAGGGGAACACCATGAGCGAGGCGCAGGCGACGAGCGCTATCGGACGGTACGAGTACGTCCGGTATGGGGATCCTGGAGACGCCTTCCGCCCCTACGACGCCCGGTGTCCGGAGGTGGCTCGCCGGGTGGCGGACCTCATCTGGGAGCGTCTGCCGGGCGCACGGGTCGAACACGTCGGCAGCACGGCGGTGCCGGGGTGCCCGGGCAAGGGCGTGGTCGACCTGATGCTTCCGTACGCCCCAGGCGACCTTGACGGGGTCCGAAGCGCGGTGGAGGAGCTTGGGTTCCAGTTGCACGTCGGCCGCGACCCGTTCCCGCTGGAGCGGCCTGTCTACGTCGGGACGTTGGAGCACGAGGGCGAGCCCTTCCGCCTCCACCTTCACGCGATTCCAGCCGACGACCCGGAGGTCGAAGCGCAACGGCGTTTCCGGGACGCGCTGCGGGCCGATCCGGCACTTGTCGCCGCGTACGCGGAGCGCAAGCGGGGGGTGCTCGCCGCTGGCGTCACCGACGGTCACGACTACAACCTCGGCAAGGAGGCGTTCATCCGGTCGGTCACTGGCGGCACGACGGCCGGCGCTTAGAACGCCCCGTCCACCTGGAGGGGTGTCTTTCCCTTCGGCGTCGGCGTCCGCGTGCCCGGGGCCAGATCCCCGGACTTCCCCGTAACGCCCTTCCGGTTCCGAGCACGGGCGGGTTCGACCGCCCGTGCCCGCGATCATCCGGAGTTCGTACCACCCCGAGCGCCACCACGCTCCGCCATCAGCCCGCTGACCGCTAACCGACCACTCCCCTTCCACCCTCTCGCGTCCGCCCTCTGCCCTCTGCCTGCCCGCACCCGCCATCCGGCAACTGGCGTCAGGCGTCAGGCGTCAGGCGTCAGGCGTCAAACTATCCGCTCCGCTTCAGGCGGCCGGTCCGCTTGGCGTAGCGCTCGCCGAGCTGGAAGATCTGGATGCCGAGCGGCACGGTGATCGCGCCCATGATCAGGAGCGGCCAGAGGTTGCGCCACTCGTGACCGAGACCCGTGCCGTCGATCAGGGTGTTGCGGATGCCTTCCAGGGCGTAGTAGACGGGCGAGATGCGGGCCAGGGCCTGCATCCAGTCGGCAAGACCTCGATCGGGTAGTAGACGCCGGAGATCAGCAGCAGGACGGAAGCGATGATGAACGTCACCTGCTGGCCCTTCTCCGGGGAGAGGAGCGGCATCACCGCGGCGACCATCCCGAACCCG
>JALYMD010000336.1 GCA_030773875.1 Chloroflexota bacterium
ACCGCAACCAGGAGGACCTCGCTCCCGGCCAGCAACTTGCGTTTGCTGCCAAGGGCGTAGACACGGCCGTCTACACGGTGATCAAGCAGGTCGTCGAGAACCAGTTCCAAGGTGGACAGCAGTCGCTTGGCCTCAAAGAGGGTGGTGTCGGTCTGGGCGCCCCCGGTGCAATGGTCACCCCGGAAGTCCTTGCCGAGGTTGATCTCTATCGGCAGGCCATTATCGACGGCCGGTTGACCGTCCCCTCCACTGAGGAGGAGTTGGCAACGTTCCAGCCGGTCGATGTGGGTACGCCGACGGCGAGCCCCGTAGCGAGCCCGGAGTCCACGCCCACGGCATAGCGGCGGAACCAATCGGACTTGAGAGCCGGCAGGACGGGAACTGGAGAACGGGGTAATCTCCTCCGGTCATCTCTTCCCGGATCTGCCGGCTCTCCTCGTGTCACGTTCCTGACGACCTGACTCCCCTCAATCTCCATCTTGTCGGAGCCGACCCCGGACCCGCTCGATGCCGCAACTCGTGCTAGGGAGGATCATGGCGGAGCGATCAGCCGACGGCCCTGCCCTCGCCGTAGAAATGCGGGGGATCGTCAAGCGGTTCCCTGGCGTTGTCGCCAACGCTGGCATCGACTTGGTCGTGGCCAAGGGTGAAATCCACGCCCTTCTAGGTGAGAACGGCGCCGGCAAATCCACCTTGATGAACATCCTCTTCGGGATCTACCACCCGGATGAAGGCGAGATCCGGGTGGACGGCCGAAGTGCCCGTTTTGCCGGCCCACGAGACGCGGTTGCGGCCGGTCTCGGCATGGTGCACCAGCACTTCATGCTCATTCCCCGGTTCACCGTTACCGAGAACGTCATCCTTGGCTCGGAAGGCGCCAGCAGATTCCGTCTCGACCGGCAAGCGGCGGAACGGCGCGTCGCTGATCTGGCCGAAGCCTATGGGCTGCGGGTGGATCCCCATGCTCGGCTTGGGGATCTTCCCGTTGGGATGCAGCAACGCGTGGAGATCCTGCGCGCGCTCTACCAGGGAAGCAGAACCCTCATCCTGGACGAACCGACGGCCCTCCTCACGCCCCAAGAGGTTGACGAACTCTATGGGATTCTCCACCGGCTTCGGGAAGGGGGAGGCACCATCATCTTCATCACCCATAAGCTGCGGGAGGTTGCGGCGATCAGCGACCGCGTCACGGTCATCCGTCGCGGCCGGACCGTTGGCACCCGCGTCACGGCGGAGACGACCGCCGCCGAACTGGCGGAGTTGATGGTGGGGCGGGAGGTGGTGCTGCGGGTGGACCGGCCGCCGGCGACGCCCGGTGAGCCGGTGCTCGTGGCCGAGGACTTGGTTGCGTCCGGGACCCGAGGCGAAGCGGCTCTCCGAGGCTTGAGCCTCACGCTGCGCCGGGGGGAGATCGTCGGTATCTGCGGAGTGGAGGGTAACGGACAGGCGGAGCTGGTGGAGATCCTTGCTGGCCTCCGGAAGTCTGACGCGGGTCGGGTCATCCTGAAGGGGCAGCCAATCACTGACTCAGACCCGAAGGCTCTGCGCCGCGCCGGGCTTTCCTACATCCCGGAGGATCGTCATAACCGCGGGCTGGTGTTGGACTTCTCCTTGACGGAGAACGTGCTGCTCGGCAATGCCGATGAACCGCCCTTCAGCAGGGGGGGGCGAATCGACGGCGATACTACGCAGGCGCTGACGGAATCGTTGATGGAACAGTTCGACGTCCGGGCCCCCTCGGCGGCTACGCCCGCCCGGTCCCTCTCCGGTGGGAATCAGCAGAAGCTGATCATCGCCCGGGAGCTTCACCGGGAGCCCGACGCGTTGCTGGCCGTCCAGCCTACGCGAGGATTAGATGTCGGTGCCATCGAGTTCGTTCATAAGCAACTGGTGCGAGAGCGGGATCAGGGCCGGGGCGTGCTCCTAATCTCCTTCGATCTGGACGAGATACTCGATCTCAGTGACCGCATCCTCGTGCTGTTCCAGGGAAGGATCGTCGGCGAATACCTCAGCGGACACGTCTCTCGAACGGAGTTGGGGCTGCGAATGGGGGGGCGAGGCGGCGATGAGCACGCTGCGGTCGCGGACTAACGCCGCCCCCGGGGCGCCAGCTCATCTGCTGGTCCAGGCCCAGTCAGCCCTGCCGGCTCTGCTCTCGTCCGTCGGTGCGGTCGCCGTGGCGCTGTTGATCGGCGCGCTGGTCATCGCGCTCACGGGCGACGATGCGGTGACGGCCTACCGCGCCCTTTTTGCCGGCGCCTTTGGCGACCGCCGGGCAATCGCGGAGACGTTGGTAGCGGCCACCCCGTTGATCCTGGCTGGTCTGGGCTTCGCGGTGGCCTTCAGGGCTGGGGTCTTCAACATTGGCCTGGAAGGACAGTTGGTCCTTGGAGCGCTGACCGCAGGTCTGATGGGCGCATTCGCGTTTGGGATACCGACGCTGCTCTACCTGCCACTCTCCCTGATCGCTGCGGCCGTCGCGGGCGGCATCTGGGGGGCCATTCCCGGTTTCCTGAAGGCGAAGACGGGCGCCCACGAAGTGATTACGACCATCATGCTGAACTACCTGGCGTTCCGGGTCAGCGCCGCCGTGATCGGCGCCGACGATATCTTTCCGGTCGATCCCGGTTCCCGCGCAACGGAGCGAGCCGCCGAGGCCTCCCGGCTGCCAAGGCTCCTCGAAGGAACACGCCTCCACGCGGGGATCTTGCTGGCGTTGGTGGCCGCGGTCATTCTCTGGTATCTCCTGTTCCGCACCACCTTCGGGTACCGTGTCCGGACCGTCGGTCTCAGTCGAGGCGCCGCGGCATATGCCGGCATCCGGTGGGGCCGGACGATCACGATCGCCATGTTCGTCAGCGGTCTGCTCGCCGGTCTCGGCGGTGCGGCCGACGCCTTAGGGCTCCAGGGTCGGTACTACGATGTCCGCGTGGGCTACGGCTTCACGGCCATCGCCGTTGGCATGGTCGGTCGCAACCACCCCGCCGGGGTGGTTTTGGCAGGCTTGCTCTTCGGTGCCCTGAGCAGCGGCGCGACGCGCATGCAGAATGCTGCCGGCACGTCCCGCGAGATCGTGCAGGTTCTCCAGGGGTTGGTCATCCTCTCCGTCGCCGCGCTGGTTGCCATCTCCCATTTGCGGCTCGGTCAACGTCTCCTCGGACGACTGCCGAGTCGTGGGACGGACGAGCGGGCTCATTCCGACCGAGCGGCCGAAGCCGCCTTGGAGCCGGAGTTGGAGTCCCGGCCCAACCCGCCCGCCATCTAGCCGAGACGCCGTCGGCGCTTGGCAGGCCAGCCCAGCCACCCTCTGTCGCGTTGACGGCATTAGGATGCGCGCTAAGGAGTAGCCGTAGTGAGCGACTTCTTCACCATCGCCTTGCTGACCGCCACGCTCCGGCTGTCGGCCCCACTTATCTTCGCGGCGATGGGGGGGCTGCTTTCGGAGCGATCCGGGGTGATGAATATTGCCCTGGAAGGGTTCATGCTGGTCGGGGCCTTCTCCGCCGCCGCCGGGACGTACTACACGGAACGCCCGTTTCTCGGCTTGCTGATCGGCGCCGGCGCGGCCACGCTCGCGTCAGCTATCCACGCGTTCTGGTGCATCACGCTTCGCGGTGACCAGATCGTCGCCGGCACGGCGCTGAACCTACTTGGCGCCGGCATCCCGGCGTTTCTGGTCCAGCGGCTCTTCGAGACCGCAGGCGGCACTCCCGCCGTAGCCCGCCTTCCAACTCTTGGCCGGGGGTTGAACGTGCTGGTGCCGATCGCCTTCCTGCTGGTGCCCCTCGTCCACTACCTGCTGTTCCACACCCGTGCCGGGCTACGGATTCAGGCAGCCGGCGAGCATCCCCGCGCTGCGGAGAGTGTTGGGGTGGACGTGGCACGCTATCGTTATGCCTGCGTCCTGGCGAGCGGAGCCCTGGCCGGCATCGGCGGCGCCTATCTCTCGATTGGTGACCTGTCCCAATTTACGATTGGCATGACTGCTGGCCGGGGCTTTATTGCGCTTGCGGCGGTCATCTTCGGCAACTGGAACCCCGTTGCCACCCTGGGAGCGACCCTGCTCTTTGGTGCCGCCCAGGCGGCACGGGTTCAAGCCCAGGCGCTGAGTCTCCCCATTTCTCAGGATCTGCTGATCGCCCTTCCGTATCTCCTCACCTTGATCGCCATCACCGGCCTTGTTCGCCATGCGACACCCCCTGCCGGTCTCGGCCGCCACGCGGCGGCTGAATAGTGTGAGGAGACCAAGCGCGTAACGGCTGAGGGGCATCAGGGCTCGCGACCCAGGGTTGTAGAGAGCCGGCCGTCGACGCTGGCGTCACTGGCACCGACGAGGCAATCATGTGGGGCTTGTCAGAAGACAGCGGTGCCGGGAGAATGAAGGTCTCGTGGGACCTGCTGGTTCACCCCGTCCAGTGATCCTGGTAGCAGCGATGTCGATGGTGGAGCGCGGGGAGGGCGTCGCTCCACTGGCGGCCAGTGTGCACGGAGTGAGAAAGTTCCTGCGGCCGCAACGCGGGCAGCAGAGCGTTCTCACGCGGCTCGCAGGGAAGGGGAGATGATGGCTGACACGATTCGCGTCCTGATCGTCGAGCGCGAGCCGCTCTTCCGCCGGGGCCTTGCCGGCTGCCTCGAGGCCGACCGCGAGTTGGACATCATCGGAAGCGTGGCCACGGCCAACGAGGGGTATAGGCTCGCCGACAAGTCGGCTCCCGATGTGGTGCTCGTCGGGACCACACTGCCGGATGCACCCGGTCTTGATGTTGCGACTGAGATGCGGCGTCGTTTTCCCGCCCTTGCGACGGTCGTGGTCGCGGCGAACGAGAGTGACGACGAACTCTTCGCGGCCATCCGCGCTGGGGCCTCCGCCTACTGCGGCAAGGATGTCGACGAGGAAATCCTGCTCCACATCATCAAACGGGCTGCTACCGGCGAGTACGTGATTAACGAGCAGCTCCTCGCCAAGCCTTACGTTGCTGCCAGGGTGTTGGAGCAGTTTCGCGCGACCGCGTCGGATAACCTCGCCCCGCAGAGTGCGTTTGCTCCTTTGACGGACCGCGAACTGGAAATTCTTCGCAAGGTGAGCAATGGCCTGACCAACGCCGAGATCGGGGTCGCGCTTGGGATCAGCGCCCAGACCGTCAAGAATCACGTGACCTCCATCCTCCGAAAGCTGGCCGTCAACGACCGCACCCAAGCGGTCGTCACCGCGCTCCGGCGAGGCTGGCTCTCCATCGACGAGCCGGATTCTCGTGTCGTCGGCGCAGCCGCCGAGGTTGGGAACGGCGTCTCGACGCGCGAGCGTCGCGGCAGGTTCTAGGTTCACTGTTTATCCACTGCAAACCGAGACCGTCACCGTCCGGGCCCAGACCGGTGTCCTCGACTGGCGCGGTACCATGCGGGACGCGGGGGCGTGCCCCACGTGTCGGGAGTGGTGAACCGGGGGGCGCGGGATGGGTGTGGTTGAGCACGGGCGCTTAGCAGGGAAGGCGGCGGTCGTCACGGGCGCGGCATCAGGAATCGGACGGGCCATCGCGAAACGCTTCGCGAAGGAGGGTGCCGCAGTCACCGTTGCCGACCAGGATACTGGTGGGGGCGAGGAGACGACCGCCCAGATTCGTGCGGCTGGAGGCCAGGCACGGTTCGCTGCCTGTGATGTCGCCGATGCTGCCTCGGTGGAAAAGATGATCGACGGCGCGGCTGCGGCGTACGGCCGGCTCAACGTGCTGGTCAGTAATGCGGGGATTGGCACCCGGGGGCGCGCCGAAGAAATCTTGATCGAGGACTGGAATCGAGTGATCGCTGTCAATCTCAGCGGCGTGTTCTACGGCGCGAAGTACGCGATCCCTTACCTGCGCCGACAAGGCGGCGGTGCCATCGTCAACGTCTCCTCGGCGTACGGGATCGTGGCGGCTCCCCAAACCGCGGCCTACTGCGCGTCCAAGGGCGGGGTCATCATGCTCACGCGCCAGCTCGCCGTGGACTACTCGGCGGAGGGCATTCGGGTCAACGCACTCTGCCCTGGCTTCGTCGATACGGACATGGGCGGGCAGCGGGCGGCGCTCCCATCGCCGCAGCGGGAGATAGCTCAGGCGAACCGGGAAGCGAATGCGGCGCTCCAACCCATCGGCCGCCAGGCTCACCCGGATGAAATCGCTGCGGCGGCGCTCTACCTGGCGTCAGACGAAGCCTCCTTCGTTGTTGGCGCCACCCTCTCCGTCGACGGGGGCGAAACGATCGGACATCCGTACCGGTTGACCTGAGCAAGCCATCCGGCTGGCGCCTGAGAGACAGCGTGGGCCGCTCCACAGCCTCTCCTCGGCTCCTGGTCGGATTGGTACTCCTTTTGCGCTGACCGGTATCAGGAGGTGTGGAATGGACGAGCAACCAACGAGTTCCCCAGATGACCGGTCGCGGACCCTTGCTGGGGCACGAAGCTACATCCAAACGCTGCCAACGATGGAACGACAGATCGGGATGATGGCAGCCGATGGTGCACCAGTTTGGGAAATCGCTCAGCAGACCAGGGTGAGCGAGGCGGCGGTGGCCCGAACGCTCGACGGGATCATGGCCGCTGTGACGGGGCGTGAGATTGCGCCGGTCGAGACGGGCGGTCTCGGGGCCGACACCGACCCCGGAGTCACCGGCGGTTACGGCGATACGGGTTTCGGTGCGCTCGACACGGAACCCATTCCGTTCAATGAGGAGCCGGAGGAGGATGGGTAACCCTTCCCTCGTTGACGGAGGGTGAGGATCGATTGGATCGGGAGCAGATGCGGCGAACGCTGCTGGCGATGGGAGACGGATGGCTGATAATGCCCGCTCCTGGCGCTGGAGAGCGGCGCCGCGTGGATTGACGACGCGGGCGGCTAAGTGCTGACGGCGATCGGCTGGCGGCTTATCGGAGGCGGAAGACGGATGGTTCTAAGCAGGTACATCGGAGCGCAGGTGCGCCGGAAGGAAGATCCGCGGCTCATCACCGG
>JALYMD010000337.1 GCA_030773875.1 Chloroflexota bacterium
TTGCGTAGGCGGCCGCGTAGGACGAGACAACACGAGTGGCGTATCCCGTCTCCGTCGAGGCTTGGCGGAGAAACTTGCGCCGGGCCGGCACGTTGGCGAACAGGTCCCGCACCGAAACCCGCGTTCCGGCCGGGGCAGCAACCGCCTCGACAGGGCCGATCGCGCCGAACTCCACCCGGATTGCCGATCCGACCGGTGCCTCGGCCGTCCGCGACGCGATGGTGAGCGACGCCACCGCTGCAATGCTCGGCAACGCCTCGCCCCGAAATCCGAGCGTCCGCAGCCTGTCCAGGTCCTCGAACGCGGTGAGTTTGGAGGTTGCGTGCCGCTGGATCGCCACGCCGAGGTCCTCCGGCCCCATCCCGTGGCCGTCGTCCACCACCTCGATCAGGTCGCTGCCACCGTTCCGAATCTCGACTAATATTCGTCGGGCCCCCGCGTCGAGCGCGTTCTCCAGCAGCTCCTTCACGACCGACGCCGGCCGTTCCACCACCTCGCCGGCGGCGATCTTGCCGATCGTCTCGGTCGTTAGGAGCCGGATCGGCATCGGAGCAACCTCGTTCAGGAACACGTCAGAAGCAGTGAAGGGGACACCGCGAGGCTTCGGGTCATGCTAGCACAGGCCCGATGTCACTCGACCGGCGCGGCCCGCCGGTGCGCCGACACGTACCGGCTCCCGCCCTCGAAGAAGCGCCAGGGCGCCTCCATTCCGCGGCTGATGCCAATCCGTCCGCTTGCCACCACACCGGCGACTTGGACGCCCTCCTCAATCCACATGCTCGTGCTGGCCGTCAGGTCCTGCCCGTGGTCCTCCAACCTGATCCCCAACGCCGTGCACAGCCGGCCTGGTCCAGCGCAGAGCAGGCGGTCGAGCACCTGACCGCGGCGTTCTCGCATCGAGTCGAGTCCGCCGATAGGCTCCAGCGCCCGGATCAGCACCGCGCCGGGTGCGCCTGTCGGCTCGCAGACCACGTTGAACATTGCGTGGATGCCGTAGGAGCGGTAGACGTAGGCGATCCCCGCCGGACCCCACATCGCCGTCGCGCCCCCGGTGCGTCGGGTGGCGGCGTGGGAGGCCGGATCGTCGGGGCCGAGGTACGCCTCCGTCTCCACGATCCGGCCCCGGGTCTCCCCCTCGCCCTTATTGGTGACGAGCACACAGCCCAGCAACGCGCGTGCGACGTTGACTGTCGGCTGGGCGTAAAACGCCCGGTCGAGCCGCCCCGACCCGTCAGCCACCGAGCTGGTCGAGCCGGCGACCCAGCACCTCCAGCTG
This sequence comes from Chloroflexota bacterium, assembly GCA_030773875.1. Next base: position 1,277 of record JALYMD010000337.1, read on the forward strand.
CTCCTCGGATGTCGCCAGCCGCCGCCGCTGCACCTCCACGACCGCCGCGGGCGCCCGGGAGACGAAGCGCTCGTTCGCGAGTTGCCCCTTGGCCCGGTCGCGTTCCGCCTCAGCCTCAGCGATCTCCCGCCGCAGCCGCGCCCGCTCCGCCTCCAGGTCCACCATTCCGGCCAACGGCAGGACCGCCGCCGCGTCCCCCGCTACCACCGTGAGCGCCTGCCCACCAGCGACCGGCGTGCCGGCGTGGAGTCGCAGCAGATCGTCGTCAATCCGGGCCAGCGCGCCAAGCTCCCGCCGGGCCCCCTCGAACGCAGCCGTGCGTCCGGCCGCGAAGACATCGGCGGCGATCCAACGCGCCGGCTCCACGTTCGCCTCGGCCCGGGCGTTCCTGATCGCTCGCACCAGATCGATCAGAACGGCGAAATCCTCCTCGGCTGCAACGTCCCGCACCCCGGCCAGCGGCCACGGTGCGATCACGATGCTCTCCCCAACGTGGGGAAGCTCCTGCCAGAGCGCTTCGGTGATAAACGGCATGAACGGATGTAGCAACCGGAGGCTTCGCTCCAGCGTGTAGGCAAGCGTCTGGGCCACCGTCTGCCGCTCCTCCGGCGTGCCCTTGGCGCGAACCTTGGAGGCCTCGATGTACCAGTCGCAGAGCTCCGACCAGACGAAGTCCAGCACCTGCCGGCCCGCCTCGCCGTAGAGGTGACCGCTCAACAACTTGGTCGCGTCCGCCGTCACCGCGTCCAGGCGGCTCAGGATCCACCGATCCGCCAGCGCCAGGTCGCCGGTCGGACGCGCCGGGCCGTCGGGCCCCAGCTCCACCTGCGCCTCACCGATCGAGCGCAGCGCGAAGCGGGTGGCGTTCCAGAGCTTGTTCGCGAAGTTGCGGCTCGCCTCCACGCGCTGCATGCTCAAGCGCATGTCGTTGCCGGGCGACCCCTGGGTGACCAGGGCGAAACGCAGCGCGTCGGCGCCGTACTCCTCCGCGATCCCGATGGGATCGAGCACGTTGCCCTTGGTCTTGCTCATCTTGGCGCCTTCGGCGTCCCGGACCATCCCGTGCAGATAGACCGTCGAGAACGGGACCTCGCCCATGATCTCCAGGCCAAAGAAGACCATCCGGGCAACCCAGAAGAAGATGATCTCGTAACCCGTCTCCATCATCGTGCCGGGGTAGAAGCGCCGCAGGTCGTCGGTTTGCTCCGGCCACCCGAGCGTGGAGAAGGGCCACAGCCCCGAGCTAAACCAGGTGTCGAGCACGTCCGGGTCCTGCTCGACGAGGCCGCCGCAAGCAGGGCACCCCGAAAGCGTCTCCTCGGTTGTGACGGTCACCTCGTCGCAGTCCCGGCAGTACCAGACCGGGATCCGGTGCCCCCACCAGAGCTGGCGCGAGATGCACCAGTCGTGGATGTTCTCCAACCAGTTCAGGTAGACGCCCTTGAAGCGCTCCGGCACGAACGTCACCCGGCCGTCGTTTGCCGCCTCGATCGCCGGCTCAGCGAGCGGCGCCATCTTGACGAACCACTGCTTGCTGACCAGGGGCTGGACCACCGTGTCGCACCGGCCGCAGTGCCCAACCGCGTGGGTATGCGGCTCCACCTTGACCAACGCGCCGTCCGCCTCCAGCCGCTCCACCACGCGCCGCCGGGCTTCGGCCACCGGCATCCCGGCGAAGGATCCGGCGGCCTCGTTCATCGTGCCGTCGAGGTCCATCACAAGCGGCATCGGAAGTCCGTGCCGGCGCCCGATCTCGAAGTCGTTGGGATCGTGGGCGGGCGTCACCTTCACCGCCCCGGTGCCGAACGCTGGATCCACCGCCTCGTCGGCGACGACCGGAATCTGTCGATCCAGAATCGGCAGCCTCACCGTCTTGCCGATGAGGTGCGCGTACCGAGCGTCGTCGGGGTGGACGGCCACCCCGGTATCGCCCAGCATCGTCTCCGGCCGCGTCGTGGCGACGATCACCACCTCGCCGTTCTCGCTGTCCTCCACGGGGTAGGCGAGATGCCAGAGCGACGACTGCTCCTCGCGGTGGATCACCTCCAGGTCCGACAGCGCCGTCATGCAACGCGGGCACCAGGAGATGATCCGCTCCCCCCGGTAGATCAGCCCCTTGTCATAGAGGTGCTTGAAGACGTGACGAACCGCGCGGGACGGCCCCGGATCCATCGTGAAGTGAAACCGCGACCAGTCGCAGGAAGCGCCGAGGATCCGAAGCTGCTCCCGCGTGCGGCAGCGGTAGCGGTCCATGTAGGCCCAGACCCGTTCCAGGAACCCTTCCCGTCCCAGATCGTGGCGGGTCAGCCCCTCCCCCGCCAGCTCCTTCTCCACGACCCACTGGCCGGCGATCCCGGCGTGGTCGGCACCCGGGAGCCAGAGCGTCGGCTCGCCAAGCATCCGGTGGAAACGGGTCATCACGTCTTCGAGGGAAACAAAGAGGGCGTGGCCGATGTGCAGCTCGCCGGTCAGGTTCGGCGGCGGCATGATCATCACCCACGGCTTGCCGTCACCCTCCGAAGGCGCGAAATAGCCAGCCGCGTCCCACCGGTCGTACAGCCCCTGCTCGATCGCCTTCGGATCGAACGCCTTGGCCAATCCGGTCTCGTCCGCAGGCTGCTCGATGGCCGTCACGGTCGCCTCACTCATCGGAAACCTCCCTATCCTCTCCAGAGGAGACGGCGGACTGCGGCTGCGCGACCGCCTCTGCTCCACGTGATGAACAACAAAAAACCCGCCCGCGCGTCTCGACGCGCAAGGACGGGTCACCCCGCGGTACCACCTTGCTTCGACGGACCGTCAACCGGTTCGCCGCTCTCCATTGCGCGCTAACGGGCGCTCCCGGGCAGGCCTCCGTGGAACCTCGGTCCCACCACCTCGCGGGCGACTTCAGCGTCCGGTCAACCGTCCGGGGTTCTCAATCGGTGACCCCGTTCCCTGTCGGCCCCGGCGACGCCTACTCCTCCCGGTCCTTGGCCTCGCTCAGGGTTCGATTCTCCCACCCACCTCTACGTTCTGTCAACCAACCGCGCCTCGGCGGTCCAGGAGGTGCGGTCCGGCCTCATCTGACACGGGCCACCTCCATGCAGGCGCCTCCCCGGGGTGTACGTCCACCCCTTTTCGTGGTACACTCCCTCCTTGCGATCGTTTGTTCGGATTCCTTCGCGACGCCTTCGCCGACACCGAGCCGACCCGCCACCATCAGGGACAGCGCCCTATGCCCTTGCACGACCACATCACCGTCCGCGGCGCCCGGGAGCACAACCTCAAGAACATCGACGTCGAGATCCCCCGCGACAAGCTTGTCGTCTTTACGGGGCTGTCCGGCTCGGGCAAGTCCTCCCTCGCCTTCGATACCATCTTCGCTGAGGGCCAGCGGCGCTACGTGGAGTCCCTCTCCGCCTACGCCCGCCAGTTCCTCGGCCAGATGGAGAAGCCCGACATCGACCACATCGACGGCCTCTCTCCCGCCATCTCCATCGACCAGAAGGGCACGAGCCGCAACCCCCGTTCGACCGTCGGCACCGTCACCGAGATCTACGACTACCTCCGTCTCCTCTTCGCCCGCGTCGGCCACCCCCACTGCCCGATCTGCGGCCGTCCCATCGCCCAGCAATCCGTTCAGCAGATGGCCGCCCAGATCCTGGATCAGCCGGACGGCACCCGCCTTATGGTCCTGGCTCCGGTGATCCGGGACCGCAAGGGCGAGCACCAGGGCGTCCTGGACGAGATTCGCCGTCAGGGTTTCGTCCGCGTCCGTGTCAACGGCGAGGTACGCGACGTCGACGAGAAGCTCGACCTGGCCAAATACAAGAAGCACACCATCGAGGTGGTCGTCGACCGGCTGGTGATCCGGCACGAGGAGGGCGTCGCCAAGGAGGACCACCCGGACCGGGTGCGGCTGATTGAATCCCTGGAGACTGCCCTCCGGATCGCCGGCGGCATCGCGGTCGCCCAGGTGATCGACGGCGACGAGCTGGTCTTCTCCGAGAAGTTCGCCTGCCCGGTCCACGGGATCGTAGGCCTGACGGAGATCGAGCCCCGTAACTTCTCCTTCAACTCGCCCCACGGCGCCTGCCCGGAGTGCACGGGCCTCGGCACCAAGATGGAGTTCGACCCCGAGCTTGTGATCCCCAACCGCGGGCTCACCATCTCCCAGGGCGCCATCACGCCTTGGGTGCGGGCCGGCAAGGAGGGCGCCGCCTGGTACGAGGCGCTGCTGGACGCGCTCGCCGAGCGGTACAAGTTCTCCCTCGACGTGCCCGTCCGCGATCTGCCGGCCGACGTCGTCTCCCGGGTCCTCTATGGCAGCAACGAGGAGATGGTCACCGTCCGCTACAAGTCGCGCAACGGCCGGATGCGTTCCTACGACGTCGCCTACGAGGGCGTGATCCCCAACCTGAAGCGCCGCTACGACACCACCTCCTCCGACTACATCAAGGAGGAGATCGAGCGCTACATGTCGGCGCGCCCCTGCCC
>JALYMD010000338.1 GCA_030773875.1 Chloroflexota bacterium
GCGGCTTCATCGCCACCAACCCGAACTGCTCCACCATCCACATGGTGCTGGCGCTGAAGCCGCTCCAGGCGGCGTTCGGGCTGGAGGCGGTGGCCGTGACCACGATGCAGGCGGTCTCCGGCGCCGGGTACCCCGGCGTGCCCTCCCTGGACATGATCGACAACGTGGTCCCTTACATCGGCGAGGAGGAAGAGAAGATGGAGAGCGAGACCAAGAAGCTGCTCGGCGGCTTCGACGGAGACTCGTTCCATCCCGCCGATCTGGTCGTCAGCGCCCAGTGCAACCGGGTCCCGGTGAGGGACGGCCACACGGAGTGCGTCTCCGTCCGCCTGGGCTCCTCCCCCTCCCCGCAGGAGGTTGTCGACGCCTTCGACGCCTTCCGCGGCCGGCCGCAAGAGCTCGGCCTTCCGAGCGCGCCGCCGCAGCCAGTGGTCGTGCGGCGGGAAGCCAACCGGCCTCAACCGGCCCTGGACCGGGACACCGCGAACGGCATGGCCTCCATCGTCGGTCGGGTTCGTCCCTGCCCACTGCTGGGAACCAAGTTTGTCGTGTTGGGCCACAACACGGTGCGCGGCGCGGCGGGGGCCTCCATCCTCAACGCCGAGCTGTTCAAAGAAGAAGGTCTCTTGCCGCTCTAGTTGCCTCCCCTACACTCCAATGCGCGAGGCGGCGGCAAGTTCCCACTCGGGGGCTTGCCGCTTTGCTTCGGGCTTTTTATAATTCGGAGAGCGAAATGTTTGGAGATAGAAGGAAGTGTCGTGGGCGAAGAGGAGTTGATTGAGCGGGTCCATGAGGTGCTGCCGGAGATCGGCAGACGGCTCTACGCACTCGTGGCGGAGCATCCCAAGGTCGCCGGGCGCCCTCTTGGGCAGATCAAGGCGATGCTCTACCTCTATCGGCAGGGTCAATGCACCGTCAGCGAGATCGCGGCCAAGGTCGGCGTCTCGATGCCCGCGGCCTCGGAGTTGATTGACCGCTTGGTCGACGACGGATTCGTGGAACGGCAGGTCAATCCGGCCGATCGACGGCAGGTGCTAGTTCGCCTCACGCCGCAGGCGCAAGCGTATGGGACCGAAATTCATGCCCTGCGGCGCGCTCAGATTCAGGCCACGCTGGATCGCTTGCCGCCGGAACACCGGGAGGCGTTCGTGCGCGGCCTAACGGTTCTGGCCGAGGTGCTGGGAGAGGATCCGGGTCAGTTGAGGGCATCCACGGCCCCATCGGCATAGCCCGTCGCATAGCACGGATCGGGCGGATGACAAGGCCCCGCATCGGAGAGGAAAAGGACGGGATGACGCAGACGGAAACCCGGAACACCGAGGAAGCGATGGCGGTCGAGGCGGGGATGGACACGACGGGGCGGGCAGGCAGCCCCTGGCTCGTGCTTATCGTGCTCTGCACGGCCATCTTCATGCTCCTCCTGGACACGACAATCGTCAACGTTGCCCAGCGCGAGATCCAGATCGGGCTCGGGGCCACGCTGCCACAGATCCAGTGGGTGCTGGACTCCTACATCCTGAGCTACGCCGTGCTGCTTCTCTCCTTTGGCCGGATGGGGGATGTCTTCGGCCGCAAGAAGCTCTTCATCGTCGGGATGGCGATCTTCACCGCCGCCTCGGGGTTGTGCGCCGCCTCCTACTGGATCGGGGAGACGCTGGGCGTCTCGGGTGTCGCCGTCCTCATCGCGGCCCGGGTGCTGCAGGGGTTCGGCGGCGCGTTCATGATGCCGCAGACGCTCTCGCTAATCACCGTCACCTTTCCCCCAGAAAAGCGGGGAGCGGCGCTCGGAATCTGGGGCGGCGTGGTCGCCCTCGGCGCGGTGGTCGGTCCGATCGTCGGCGGGCTGATCGTGACGGACTACGCCTGGGAGTGGGTCTTCCTGATCAACCTGCCTATCGGCGTCGCTTCTATCCTGGCCACAATAGCGATCGTGCCGGAATCGACCGATCCACAGGCGAGCAGCAAACTCGCCTGGGGCGGGCTGCTCCTGTCGGGCTTTGGCATCTTCGCGGTCGTCTTCGCCATGATCGAGGGGAACAGCTTCGGCTGGACTGATCCACGGATCTTGAGCTTGATCGTGGTCGGGCTGACGCTGCTGCTGGCCTTCGTCTGGTGGGAGCGGCGGGTGCCCGACCCAATGATGAAGATCGAGCTCTTCGCTCAGCGAAACTTCTGGGTCGGCAATCTCATCTCGCTCACGGTCGCCTTCGGGATGCTCGGCATCTTCTTCCCGATGACCCTCTTCCTGCAGGGGGCGCTCGGCTTCTCGCCCATCCGCGCCGGGCTGACCATGACCCCGATGTCGCTGATGATCATGGTCGCGGCGCCGATCGCCGGCAGGCTCTCGGACCGGATCGGGGCGCGCTGGATCCTGATCACCGGCCTCACCCTGATGACGACCGGAGTGCTTTTCATCGTCTCCCGGATCAGCCCTGACACGAACTGGCAGCGGCTGCTGCCGGCGCTGCTGGTGACCGGAGCCGGAATGGGTCTCACCTTCGCGCCAATGACGGCCGCGGTCATGCAGGGGGTGCCCCCCCGAATTGCGGGCAGCGCCTCGGGAATCCTGAATACGATGCGCAACGTTGGGCAGGTGCTCGGGATTGCGGTACTGGGCTCGCTACTGCAAGCCCGCGTTGAGGTCCACGCGGCCGAGCGGCTTGCTCGCTCCCCCATGGACCCAAACGTGAAGGATCGTGTGGTCGAGCTTGCGCGGGACAGCCGGCTCGATCAAATTCCAGAGGTGTTGGCACCGCAGGAACTTGCTCAACTCCCGCCCAACCTGCGGGATCTGATGACTCAGGCGTTTGTCGACAGCCTGCAGAACACCTTCCTCATCGGCGCCGGTGCCTGCGGCGTGGCTCTCGCTGTCTCCTTCCTCATTCGCAATCCAGCCCGGCGCCCTGCACCGTCCCGATCGCGGGAACGGGAAGCGGTCGCTGCGGCGGCAGACTAGGAGCGGCTTAGAAAGCAAATAGCAAGACGTATTTTGCTCCCATGGAGGGAAGCATTCCCCCTGCGCTCCTCGCGCCACCAGTTCCTCACTCAGTATCCGAGTAGCTTATACGTCCTCCGGATGATCACGAGAGGTTCCTGGGGTGGCGTTCCTGGGGCCACCAGTGGAAGCGGGTATGGGCCTTGACCCGAACGCGCTCCCGCTCCAGGACCCGGCACCGCTC
>JALYMD010000339.1 GCA_030773875.1 Chloroflexota bacterium
TCGCGCGCTTCCATGGCGACCCCGGGCTGTCCCTCGAAGACGCGGGCGAACGCGCTCCGGGCCGCCTCCAGTCCGCCCTGGTGGACCAGTCCACCCTCCCCGAATTGGACGATGCGGCCGTCCGGTGCGAAGAGCGTGACGACGGCGTCCTCATCCCGGCTGTTGACGGCACGCACGATCCGCTCGACGGCGTCCGCGGCGGAGTGGGACCGGCTGGCCGCTTCATCGTCCAGGGCCGTGATCGACTCCGCCCCGGGCAATGGCAACTGGCTGCCCGCCTCCTGCACTTCAGCGGCAACGGCAAGGTTGGTCTGCTGGCCGTCACTCGCTTCGCATAGGCGCATGAGGAAGAGGTCAACGGCTCCAAAGGTCTGCTCGCAGCCGGGGCCGAGGAAGACATCGTGGCGGGCCCCAAGGACGGTTTGAACTTGACAGCCCTGAATGGTTCGACAGAACTGGTGAGCCATCTCCGGCGGCACCTGACCCCGCTGGCCGCGCAGGAGCAGAGTGGGGCAGCGGACCTGGGCGATAGCATCCCAGTCTGCCCTCGGCATTGAGGCCGCCTCGATTTGCTCGACCAGGTGCAAGTTGTGGCGCCACCGGTACCCGCCGTTCTCGTCCTGGAGCAGGTCGTGGGGGATATCGTGCCGGGCGCGCGCCTCCGATAGGCGGAGCGTATCCTGGTAGAACCCGAGCGCCTCCTCCAGCGATGAGAAGCGAGGCGGCAGCCCCCGGACGACCGCGAGGGCCCGGGCGGCACGCTCCTGGTCCACCTCAGGCGCTGTATCGCCGAGGACCAAGCCGCGCACCAGATCCGGGCGCCGCGCCGCCAGGTGGTAGGCGATCAATCCGCCATGGAGCCGCCCCAGGACCACCGGGCGATCCAGCCCGACTGCCTCGATCAGCGCCGCGACGTCGTCGGCCATGGTTGCAGGGTCATAGCCGCTCTCCGGCTGATCGGAGCCACCCCGCCCCCGCAGGTCGGGCACAACGACGCGACCACGGCGAGCCAGGTGGGAGGCGAGATTCGCCATGCCCTCCTTGGTCTGAAGCAGTCCATGGAGCAGCACGGCCGGCGGGAACGTCGGATTTGCCGGTCCGCTCCAATCGAGATAGCGGAGCCGAATCCCTTTCGCCCGAACCTCACCCTCAGCCGGGTTGCCCGACGTGATCCGCGAGCCCCGCCCTGCCACCCGTTCCTGGGTCTCGGTCATGGTTTGTTCCCCGGTCTCGCCCGTTTCACCCGGGTGAAGCGCCCGGGGCAAGCAAGGATAGCGGGGCCAATGGCTTGGGGACCAGGAATGTCCTGACCGCCAAGCGAGATCAGATCGGGAGCAACGCGCTCTTGGCGCGGCAACAAAGACCGGGAATTTGGATCATATGCCGCGCCGCGAAACGCTACGGTCAAGCGGGAAGATCCCGTCTCCGCGGTCGGTCTGGCCCATCCTCCAATGCTTGGTAAGCCTGGAGGGCCTCTGTGAGCAGAGCCAACGTAGCGGCGTTGGTCGGACTGCAGGCACACATCACGTGGGAGACTCCAAGGTCGGCGTAGCCCTTGAGGCCGGCAGCGATGTCCTCCGGGGTTCCGAAGAGTGCCTTTGCCGGGTCGGGCGGCTCTCCCGGTCGGGCTGGGTTCAGATCCGGGTAGGCAACAGTCACGCCGACGGTCATCTCCAGCGTCGAAGGGTCTCGCCCGACTTCGGCACAGGCGGCTTCGAGATCCCTGCGTCGAGGGGACAGCGCGGCCGGTTGGCCGAGCCAGCAGGTGTTCCACTGGTCGGCATGCTGGGCGGTCAATCGCAGCATCCTCGGCCCGGACGAGCCAATGAGAATCGGCGGGCCACCGGAGCGGGACCCGCGGGGTCGCAACTCGCAGCCGGCTGCCTGGTAGTGGGTTCCCGCGAAGTCAACCTTCCCTTCTCGCATCAGCGGCAGGATGATCGCGAGCGCCTCCTCAAAGCGGTCCACCTTGTGATCGAACGGGAAGCCAAAAGCGTCAAACTCCGGCTTGTGCCACCCCGCGCCGAGCCCCAGGATGAAGCGGCCGCCGCTGACCTCCTCTAGGGTGTCGGCCATCTTCGCGAGCAACGCCGGGTTGCGGAAGGGCACGCAGAGCACCAATGCGCCCAACTCGACGCGCTCCGTCGCCTCAGCCAGCGCGGAAAGCAGCGTCCAGATCTCCCACACGCCTCGGGTGGTGGGCGGGTCTCCGAACCGGTAGAGCAGATGGTCGTAGAGCCAGACAGAGTCGAAGCCCGCGTCTTCCGCCCCCAGCGCCAGATCCCGGATCTCGGCATAGGGGGGCGTCTGCCGCGTGGCGTCGCTCTCTGAAATCGGCAACACGAACCCGATCTTCATTCCGGCTCCTCCGTACCCTAGCCGCCGCCAGGCAATAGTGGTCGATCGACATCGGTACTCGTGACCATACTCTGGAGGCGATTCCGGGTCGCGAGCAGGAGGTCGCTGTAGGAACCCGGGATTGGCACAAGCCGGTCCAGCCCAAGCAGCGCGGCCGTCTCCGCCAGCTCCGCGTCGGCGCTTCCATCGTCTTCGCCAACCACCACGGTTTCCAGTTCGACGAACGCGCCCAGCCCCTGCACCTCGTCCAAGTGGACCCTCGTCCTCCCCCGCAACCCCACCGTCCGGGTCTTAATCACCTCGGTCAGCACGCCAACGGTAGCCGTCAGGGCCGCCTTCAGCATCGTTGCGTTCACAGCAGCTACGGGTACCCGGTGGTAGGCGCTCCAGCGCGGCCCGGAGGTGTCCGGCCGGACGTAGCCGATCAACTCGGCCGTCTGCTCGTTGCCTATCGCCGGGGCAGACTGCCGTAGCTTCAGCCGGCCGCTGGGCACCGCGAAGTAGGTATCGACCTGGGTGAGGGTGACGAAGGACACACCACCGGCCGCAAGGCGCTCCCGAACGTGCGCCAGCGTCGCCGGGTCGCAACCCACCTTCAGTTCCAGATTGCGCGCCGGTGCCGGCTCCACCATGGGTTTCTCCAGAGATCGGGAAGGACACCCCCGACTCGGTCCCAGTTGAGACTGCCGGAGCGGCGGTCACTGTAGGCTCGGCGGCACTCCGGTGCAAGAGATCACTTCGCGCCAGTGAAGCTGACGAGGCGGACGTACTACGACCTTCCGGGCGGCGATCCAGTACCATCGCTCCGACCGTTGGAGAGGTCAGGGGAACGAGAGGAGCGGCGTGGGGGTGCCCACCGCGGAACGGGAGCGGGCCAGCGACGCGGCGCTGCGGCAAGGGCGTGCGCGATCGGCGGTTCGGTTGGTCCTGCCGGGCGGGGGTGGCTACGGTGAGGTACTGGCCAACCGTCGCTTCCGGCAATTGTGGCTGGTGCATATCGTGGCCGGGCTGGGGGAAGCTCTAGCAAGCATCGCGATGCCCCTTCTGGCCTACGGTCTAACCGGATCCTCCCGCCTGCTGGGCCTCATCTTCGTGATCCAAACGGTGCCGCGGGTGATCCTCTCGCCCGTCGCCGGCCTCTTGGCCGACCGCCTCGATCGGCGCCTGGTGATGCTCTACGCCGACCTTGGCCGAGCGGTGACCGTGGTGCTCCTGCCGTTCGCCACAGAGGCGTGGCAGATCGGGGTGCTGGCCGCGCTGGTCGCAGCCGGCAACACCGCGTTCAAACCAGCGGAGCTGGCGGCGGTGCCGTCGGTGGTGGAATCCGGCCTGCTGGTGCGGGCGCTCTCGATCAGTCAGGTGAGTAGCAGCATGATCCGCGTGATTGGCCCGGCAATCGGCGCCGGCATCATCGGACTCGCGGGGCCAAGACCGGCGTTCGGGCTACAGGCGCTCTGCTTTCTCGTGTCTGCCGCCCTGCTCCGCCGGCTCGTGCTGCCCCGGCCAACCCGGCAGATCCTGG
>JALYMD010000340.1 GCA_030773875.1 Chloroflexota bacterium
ATCTGGCGCGTTACCTCTTGCCCAATCGAGCCAGCCGCCCCTGTCACCAGGATCCGCATTCCAGCGAGGAACTGCTGACATTGCTCGATGTCTGGAACGATCGCCGGGCGCCCAAGCACCTCGCCGATCTCGATCCGGCGCAGCATGGCCGGGGTTGCCTCGCCGCGGAGCAGGGCCCCGATGGGAGGCATCGCCAGCACCCGGGCTGATGACTGCCGCGCGCATTCGGCGATCCGCGTCATTGCCACTCCGGCGGCGGAGGGAATGGCGATCACGACGACCTCGATTTCCTCCCGCTGCACGATGGCAGGAATCTGTGCGGTCTGCCCAAGCACCGGGAGCCCGGCGACCCGGGTTCCGGCCCGACGCCAGCGATCGTCCACGAAGGCGACCGGGTGGAACCCCCAAGACGGGTTGTCGCGCATCTCGTGGACGAGCAGCCGTCCTCCGTTGCCGGCCCCTACGACGAGCGTTCGCTCCTGCTTGAACGTGCTGGCAGGGTGCTTCGGTTGACGAGGCCGTGTTGGCAAATCCAACCGCCGGCTCAGACTTGCCACCCTGAGGCTCGGTCGGTGTTCCAGCGCATCGCTCGTCAGCCGCAGCGCGGTACCGGCAACCCCAGTCAACCGCGGACTGCCCCGCGACCCCCACGACGGCGAGGGCACGACAGGGCGAACCAGGGTCTCGGGGGGCGGTTCCACGTCGAACCTCCAGACCAGGCTTTGCCGGCAACCCCTGTGGGCGGGGCCCGGCACGCGGGATTCCACTGTCCACTGTGAGCGTCGCGTCAGCATACGGGGTGCCTCAGAGGACCACATCACCCAAAAGCACTAATTCCGGCAATCGCATTGAGGCGGTGAAAACCTTGTGGGGATAGCCTTCGTCTCAGCCGTAGGTGAGGCACTCGGTGTCGACACCGACCTTCGGTGCAGTCCTGGCAAAGCCCGACAAGCTAGCCGACCAACCCCGCGATGTCGCGTTCCCGCCGGGGAGGCCGGCTGACGCGTGGTATCGTTCCGGCGCACCCCTCGCCGGCTCGCTCCGTCCGCCCCCGCGATGGAAGGTCTCTTTGCCTCGTCCCCACCTCAACCAGAAGCTCGTCGTGGCCGTCGTCTACGTCTCGGCCATGCTCATGAGTTCCCTCGACTCGACGATTGTCAACGTCGCCCTCGCCACCCTCGGCCGCGAGTTCAACGTGACGCCCGCCTCGATCGAGGCGGTGGTGATCAGCTACCTCGTCAGCCTCGCCGCCTTCATCCCTGCCTCCGGTTGGCTCGGCGACCGCTTCGGCACCAAACGCATCTTCCTCGTCGCGCTGGGCATTTTCACCGTCGCCTCCGCCCTCTGCGGCCTCGCCCAGAGCCTGAATCAACTGATCGCCTTCCGCGTCCTGCAGGGGGCCGGCGGCGGACTGCTCACCCCCGTCGGCATGGCCATGCTCTACCGCGCTTTTCCGCCGGAGGAGCGGGTTCGCGTCTCGCGCATCCTCATGTTCGCTCTCATCCTCGGTCCCGCCTCGGGCCCGGTCCTGGGCGGCCTCCTGATCGAGCGCCTCTCCTGGCGCTGGGCCTTCTACGTCAACATCCCCGTCGGCCTCGCCGCGCTCGCGTTCGGCCTCCTCTTTCTTCACGAACACTGGGAGCCCGCCGCGGGACGCTTCGACCTGCCCGGCTTCCTGCTCGCCGGGAGCGGTCTCGGGCTCCTCATGTACGCCCTGAGCGAGGGACCGGCGCGCGGCTGGGACTCGCCCGTCATCCTCCTCTGCGCCATCGCGGGCGCCCTCCTTCTGGCCGCGTTTGTCGTCGTTGAGCTGCGCGTCGCCGCGCCCATGGTCCAGCTCCGGCTGCTCGGGAACCGGCTCTTCCGCACCGCCCTCCTGGTCTCCCTCTTCGCCACCGCCGGCTTCATCGGCGTCCTCTTCCTCGTCCCGCTCTTCCTCCAGGAGGCCCGCGGCGCCTCTCCCCTCGCCTCCGGCCTGACCACCTTTCCCGAAGCCCTCGGCGTCGTTCTCTCGACCCAGGTGGTGGCCCGGCTCTACCCGCGGATCGGCCCCCGCCGCCTGATGGTGGCCGGCATGACCATCATCGGGACCGTCATGCTCCTCCTCAGCCTGGTTGGCCTGACCACCAACCCGTGGCTCGTCCGGCTCCTGATGTTCCTGCTCGGCGTCGGCATGGCCTACAT
>JALYMD010000341.1 GCA_030773875.1 Chloroflexota bacterium
AGCAGGATGAACACCCCGTAGAGGGTTGTCTCCACGGAGATTCGCCCGGTGATCCCGCGGCCGGGGGGGATGTCGTGTTCGGGCAAGGACTGCGCGCCCGGATCGCTCGTTCGCTCCCGGAGATCTCCGCTAGGGTGCGGCTCGCCGTCCGGGAGAAGCGGCGCTGGCCGCGTCTCTGGACGCGGCTGCGTCACCGTGTCCGCTCGAATCGTCCACGTCACGGCCCGTCGGGCGACGCCCGCGGCCAAACCGATCCGCTCGAACATAACCTGGGTAAGGGAAGACTGCTCGCTCACCTGGCTCCGATATCCGCTCGCCGTGGTGCCGTTACCGCCAACACGACCGACTCGATGAAGGGCCCTCGCCGAGGTGTCTTCCCCACGGTTCACCCTAGCCTACCGATTGGGCCGCCGGCCCATCCATTTTTCTCTTGAGCGTCCGCATCCGGTGCCGCTCGGTGAACCGTGGCTCCCAAGCGCCGGCTCGACTTAGTATCGGACCTCATTGAGCAGCGGGACGAGGTCGTTCCGGACATACATCGTGTAGTCGTAGCCGGTTATCTGCACGGGAAGGTCACGATACATCAGCAGGCGATAGACCCGCTGCTGGCCAGACGGGTCGAGTTGGGTGGCGAGGCTGTCGGCTACGGAAGCCGCGATCGCCCCTGGCCCATGCGGGTTGCTCGGGCTGCCCCAGGCCGATCGGCTCGCCTTCTCCGCTCCCAGCTCAGGGGCGATCGCGAAGCGGCGATAGGTCTCATCCTCGGGGAAGTGCCAGCGCAGCACGTACTCCTGCGCGGTGTACCCCTCCAATTGATCCTCCACCTGCGCTTTGTTGGCGTTGGCGACCAGCACCACGGCCGCATCCTGCGGCGGCCCGGTGAGGGAGGAGCCAAGGAAGTGCTTGTTGGAGTAATCGCGCAAGTACCACTGCATGGGCCAGGAGACGCCGCTGTCGTACCAGATCGCCAGGCCCTTGCCCCCTGTCTGAGAGGCTGAGAGATAGTCCAGCTCGGCCATCATCCGGGTCACGTCAGGTGAGGTCTGGTTGTAGATCAGCATGTCTCTCGGCGTGTCGCCTTCCAGGTAGGCGAGGCGCCAGCCGGCGTGGATCTGGAGCAGGGTCAAGCCGACGGTGAGGGCGAGCAGGGCCACGCGACCCGTCGCCCAAACCCCACGCCGGACCCACGTTCCCGCCAAGAGCGCGAGGGCCGCTAGAGGCGGCAGCGCTAGCAGCCACCAACGGTCCAGGGTCCGGTCCGGCAAGCTGCGGACCCAGCCCCCAACGTCGTCGGGTCGTGTGAAGACCCCGTGGGTGAGCCGACCGGCCACCAGGAACCAACCACCGGCTAGGACGAGCAGCGCGACGGTCAGCGCCGGCTCGGCCCAGGACCGCTGGCGGTATGCCGAAGTCAGTCCCACTAGGCGCCTCCGCTCACGGGCCGCCTGCCAGCGCTCCACGATCTCGCCGATCAAGGCGGCAGCAAGCAGCGTGGCGGGAAGCGTGTAGTGGACGATGAGCCAGGGCATCTTCTCGCCAGCGTAGGAGAGCCCTGCGAAGATCAGCACGAACCAGGCGGACAGAAAGACCCAGAAGAACTGCCGCCCATCGGTAGATCTCGCGAGCGTTCGGCCCGCTCGGAGGTGGGGAACGGCGCGGACGAGCGTCAGGAGCACGGCCGCTCCCCCAAGCAGGAGGGCCAGGAACTCGTACTGGGGCGTCAGGAGCAGAAAGAAGAACCAGGGCTGGTCGCCGCGCCGCACATCCTGTTGCCCTAGCCAGTAGAGGAGCGTTCCGTCCGTGGCAAAGGTGGCGGTCGCCAGCCCGGCGGGGTTAGTGAACATGCTGGTGTAAAGGACGACGAAGATGATCGCGCCGGTCAGGAAGGCGGCGACAAGACCAGCCCGATCGCGGGACATCTGGAGCAGGGCGTGCTCTACAGAACCGTTCGGCGTGCCGGCGAGCAGCGAAGCAAGCCAGCCCTCCCCAGTCCGCTCCGGGTCCCGGTAGCCGGCGAGGATGAACCGTGCGGCGGCGACAAAGGCGATCGCGAGGACGATAAACGCGATGGTCAGCGGGTGGGTGATCAGGTTCTGGTAGAACTGGATCTGGTTCTCCCGGGTCGGTGGCAATGACTCTCCCCCGGACTGGTCCCAGGGAATAGCGGGGAGGGGTTGATCGAACAGGCGGGGGATGCCGAGAAGGATGGCACCACCAAGGGCGGCGGCCCCAAGGTGCAGCGGCACCAGAGGGCGGAACCGGCCCCAAAGAAGTGCCCCCCACAAGACCACCAGAAAGGCGAAGACGATCGCGAAGACGATCTCGTGATTGGTCAGGAGGAAGCCGATCGAGCCGATGGCTGTTACGAGCCAGCGGCGCTGGGGCGTCTCCAGGTAGCGCACGATGGCAATGAAGAGCAGCAGGCTGCCCACGACGGTGTAGAGATCGTGGCGGATGTAGCGGCTGTAGTAGAGAAACGCCGGCGAGATCAGGAAGAGCGCCGAGGCCGCCAAGGCACCCCAGCGGCCGAGGTGGCGAGGGCCACGCAGCAGAAAGGGCAAGCCGACGAGGGCGACGCCGAAGAGGGCAGGCATGAAGCGGCTGGAGGCGTCGGAGTCGCCAAAGAGCAGGTAGACCAGGGCGTTGGCGTGAAACAGGAATGGGCCGTGCATCAGCGGGTGGTGTTGGTACCCACCACCGGTGGCGAAGAGCCAGGAGTAGTAGGTGTGGAGGCTCTCGTCATGGTGGAGCGCCCGGGACCCCAGGTCCCAGAAACGCGTCACGACCGCCACGCCGATCAAGACCAGGTAAAGAGCAACCTCCATCGAGAGGAGCCGGCGCGGGGGTGCTTGGTGAGGGATCGGCGCTCCTGGCTCGGGTGCTGAGACCACCGCAATGCCCGGATCTGCCTCGACGAGGGCTGCCCCGATCGTTGGAGGATCCGATACCAATGAGACTGGTCCTGGGGCGATGCCCGGCCGGGGTCGTGTCCGCGGCCGGCGCATGATCCCCGCAACTGGCCGGGTCAGCGTAGTCAAGCTGGAGGGCTCCGAGGCGCTCGTTTGGAGCGTCTGCGGGGGGGCTGCCTCGTGCGGGCGCCCGGCATCCCGACGACGCCTCCGGTTACGGTCTGCCATGCCTGGTTCTCCCACGTGATCTGCCGCCTCCCGGCGGCGGGGCTGTCTGGAGAATG
>JALYMD010000342.1 GCA_030773875.1 Chloroflexota bacterium
GGTGATCGCGACGCCCGACCCACACCCGGTCCCGTGAAGGGAGTCTCGTTGGACGCTGGCAGTCCCAGTCCCGCTCAAGTGGATAGGGTCCCGGACTAGCCGGACGCGTCGCGCCTCCCCCGCGGAGGTCGCCCGCCCCGGTTGAGTCCGGGGCACGTGATGCCGAGATTCGTCATGAACTCGGCGGAAAGGGCGACCCGAGCATGCAGCAGCAACGCTCCACGCGCTACTACATCGTTAAGGCCAATGACCAGCCGGTCGTGCGCTCGATCCCCGTGCATCCCCGACCGGCTCGCGCCGTTACAGCTGCGTCGACGCCATCCACCGACGAGCGAACGAGCCAAGCCCCCACGATGCCTCTGGCGTTGGGGTCCCGGGGGTATCACCGTGGTCCTGCCCGGGTAGCTCACCTGGTGCGTGACGCGGTCCGTCGACGTGGGGCTGGTCGTTGAGCCGGCTGCGTCGATGACCGAACTGGCTCCCGTGGAAACCGAGGCCACCGACCGCGTCGATGCCGAAGTCTCACTCCTCATCGGGCTGCGCGAAGCCGTCGCCGGCGGTGACGCCGTGCGAGCGCGGGCATGCGCGGTCCAGATGCTGGAGGAAGACGCCCTTGCCCTCCTGGAAGACCTTCGCCCTGCCGAACTGAGCCGCTTGTTCGCCATTGTCGGCGATGAGGCGCTCGCTCAACTCCTGGGACGTCTCGACGACCGCGACGCCGCTGGCATCCTCTCCAGAATGTCGGCTGCCCAAGCAGCGGACATTCTGGAGGAGATCGACCCCGACGACGCAACCGACATCGTCGACGAGATCGACGAGATCGACCCCGCCGTCGCCGAAGGCATTCTGGTCGCAATGGAGCCCGCCGAGGCGGCGGAGATCCGGGACCTGATGGCCTACCCGGCAGACACGGCCGGCGGCATCATGACCCCGGCCTTCGTCGCCATTTCCCCGGACCTCCGCGCCGACGAAGCGGTGGCGGCCCTCCGACGGGTGGCCGAAGAGGCCGAGACCGTCAACTACGTCTACGTTGTTGACCCCAACGAGAAGCTGCTCGGCGTGCTCTCCCTTCACGCCCTCGTACTCACTCGCAGCACCACACCGGTCCGGGATCTGATCGTGCGGGACGTGATCACCGTGCCCGTCGATGCGGACCAGGAAGAGGCCGCCCGGATTTTGACTGAGCGAGACCTGCTGGCGCTGCCCGTGGTCGACCACGATGGGCGGCTGCTAGGGATCATCACTGCGGACGACGTGGCGGACGTGCTGGAGGCCGAAGCGACGGAGGACATCGAGCGGCTTGGTGGTTCCCAGCCACTAGAGGAGCCGTACCTGCGGGCCAGCCCAATCCTGCTCTTCCGGAAACGCATCGTCTGGCTGCTGGTTCTATTTCTTGCCCAGTTCGTCACGATTGCCGTGCTGGACCATTACGAAGCGGATCTAGCGCAAGCAACGGTCTTAAGCCTGTTCGTGCCGATCCTGATCGGAACGGGCGGCAACGTTGGCAGCCAGACGGTGACGACGATCATCCGGGCAATGGCCGTCGGTGAGGCGGCCCCACGCCATGCTCTTCGCATTGTCGGCAAAGAGATGACGACTGCGCTTGCACTCGGCGCCACCATGGCCGTGCTGATGTTCTTTCGTGGCTTTTTCAACTCCGACGGTGGCACACGCTTAGGGCTCACGGTCGGCGCCACGGTACTAGCCCTGACGGTTTGGGCCGCGATGGTGGGGGCATTGTTGCCATTGGGCCTGAGCAAACTGCGGGTTGATCCGGCAGTGGTCTCGGCGCCGTTTATCACCTCCCTGGTCGATGGCACGGGGCTCATCATCTACTTCACCATGGCAAATCTCTTCTTTCTCTGAGATCCGCTGAGGCTGAGTCTTCCCACGCAGGGTCACGTCTCCTCCCGTCACCTCGCGTGGCTTAAGTAGTTTCTCAAGCAAAGTCGATCTGCTCCTGGTATGCCGTTTGCAAGGACGATCCCAGCGCTCGCACGGTGGAGCCGTGCCCCTTCGACGCTGCCCATCGCCTCACCCCCGGCACGATGTCCAGACCTGGAGGCGATCGAAGGGCTGCGCCGAGTGCTTTCAAGCGGATGGGGAGGAATGAACACGGGCTGAGCCAGGGAGTGAAGGTCCATCCCCCCGGAGTCCCCAAGGCGCTTCGTTGCCGACAACAGAAGGAGCACGCTATGGATTACCCCGCTTCCCGCCCCTTGTCGATTGAGACGGGCGCCATCGTGACAGCAGGAGACCAGCAGATCGGGATCGTGGAAGAGGTTGTGGCGGATCCAAGCACCGGGACGCCGAGCCAGCTTCTGGTGTACCAAACAGCCG
>JALYMD010000343.1 GCA_030773875.1 Chloroflexota bacterium
AGGGGAGCAGTCATCGTGAGTGCCACCACCCCGGCCTTCGTCCCCCGGCCCGGCGAACGCGCGGCGCAGGCGGCGCGCTTCGCCCGCCTGCGCCGCGGCGTGCAGCTGCGTTATCTCCTGCTGGTGCTGCCGGCCGTGGCCTTCCTGGCCGTCTTCTACGGCTACCCGGTGGCCGCGATGCTGCTGCGCGCCTTCAATGAGCCGACCTGGGGCACCGCGAACTTCCGGCCGCTGACCAACCTCACCCGCGACATCGACGTCTTCGGCCTCTCCGTTCCCGGCAACGCCTACCTGCGCGTCTTCGGGATCACCCTCCAAATCGCGATCGTGACGACGCTGGCGACGTTGCTGCTGGCCTACCCGGTCGCCTACGTGCTGGCGGCGATCCGCCCCTCCCGCGCGAACCTGCTGATGATCCTGGTCCTGATCCCGTTCTGGACCAGCATCCTGGTCCGCTCCTACGCCTGGATGGTCCTGCTGGGGCGGGAAGGCACGATCAACCGGGTGCTGATGGGACTTGGCATCCTGGATGAACCAGCCAAGCTGCTCAACACCCGTCTCGCCGTCTACGTGGGGATGATCCACATCCTGCTGCCCTTTATGATCCTGCCCCTCTACGCGGTCATGCGCGGCATCGACCGCAACCTGCTACGGGCGGCGGAGAACCTGGGCGGGCGGCCTTGGGACGTCTTCCGGCGGGTCTTCCTGCCGCTGAGCCTGCCAGGGATCGGCGCCGGGTGCCTGCTTGTCTTTATCCTCGCCCTCGGGTTCTACATCACTCCGGCGCTGCTCGGCGGACAGCGGGACGTGATGATATCCGTCCTGATTGCCCAGCAGGTGACGCTGATTAAATGGGGCTTTGCCTCGGCCCTAGCGCTGGTGCTGCTGGTTGTGGCGTTGGTGGTCTACGTGATCTTCGGTCGGATCCTGGGAGTGGAGCGGCTGTACGGGGGGACACGGACGTGAGCGCGACCGGTGAGGCGCGACGGGGCATCGGGGTGGAGGCGCCGTCTCGGGCGCGGGCGCGTCCCGCGCGGGCCGTCCGGCGGCGGGTCTCCTTCGGCCAGGGGCTGCTCTACGCGGTGACGGGGCTGATCCTCTTCTACTTGGTCTTCCCCATCTTCGTGGTGGTTCCGGTCTCCTTCAGCTCCGCCAAGTACCTGCAGTTCCCGCCCCCGGGGTTCTCGCTCCAGTGGTACGAGAAATACCTCACCCGCTCCGATTGGACCGGGGCGACCTGGCTGAGCGTCCAGGTGGCCGCTGGTACGGCCCTGCTCGCGACACTGCTCGGCACCCTGGCGGCACTCGCGCTGGTGCGCGGCCGGTTCTGGGGCCGCGACCTGATCAATGCGTTCGTGGTCTCGCCGATGATCATCCCCTCGATCATCGTCGCGATCGGCATCTACTTCTTCTATGCCCGGATCCAGTTAATCGGTAACCCCCTCGCTCTGGTCCTGGCCCACACCGCGCTGGCCGTGCCGTTCGTCGTGGTCAACGTCTCCGCCACCCTGGTCGGGTTCGACGAGCGGCTGGAGTACGCGGCGATGAACCTGGGGGCCAACCGGCGGCAGACGTTCCTCAAGGTCACCCTGCCGCTGATCCGGCCGGGGGTACTGACTGGGGCGCTGTTCGCCTTCGTGACCTCTTTCGACGAGTTGATCGTGGCGCTCTTCATCAGCGGCACTGGCGCGGTGACGCTGCCCCGCAAGATGTGGGACGGGATCCGGCAGGAGATCGACCCGACCATCGCCGCCGTCTCGACGATCTTCATCGTGCTCTCTGTCTTGATCCTCGTCTCCGCCGAACTGCTCCGTCAGCGCTCGGAGCGCCTCCGCACCGCGATTCCCACCCAGGTCGAATAACCGGGACCGGTCACCCGATCCCTCCTTGTCGGGTTGAGATCCGTTGGCTTGCGGTTAAATCCGGGAGATCGCCCATCCAAGTCGACGTGGGATGTCGGTGCGGCAAGGGGGTAGGCCGGTGCGGGGTGCGTCGCGCTACTTCGGGTCTTGCGCCTTTGCCAGGCCAGACGTAGGATCGCTTGCCTTGTTGGGGGGAGAGGCCCCGGCTGAGGGGGAGAAAGGGGGGGAGCGGGTCACGAAGACCCGTGGTGGGCAGCCGCGCCGGCGTTGGGCCGGTGCCGGCGAGGTTCGGATAGGAGAGGTGCTTGATGAGAGGTTCGCGCCCGCTGGTCTCGTCGTTCCTCGTAGTCCTCATGGTCATCGCCGGGGCCATCTCCGTCGCTGGCCAGGATGCGACCCCGGCCGCGGAAGGCACACCGGCCGCAGCCGGTGCGGTGGCGACACCGCTGCCCGGCCAGTACGCCTTCTACCCCTCGCAGGTAGCCCAGCCCGGCGGTGACCTGCCGGGCGATCCGCAGGTCCAGCTGGTGAAGGTGGCCGATGGCCTGACGGACCCAGTCAACGTCGTGTCTGCGAACGACGGCAGTGGTCGCATCTTTGTGCTTGAGCGCGGAGGCACGATCCGAATCGTCGATGCCAACGGTCAGCTGCTGCCGGAGCCGTTTCTCGACCTGACCGACCCCCAGGGGGCCAACGCCGTGATGTACGCCTTCCTGGAGCAGGGTTTGCTCGGGATGGCGTTCCACCCGGACTTCAAGAACAACGGGCTCTTCTACACCAACTCCACGAACCTGCTCCGCAGCGGCGACCTCGTCACCGGGCAGTACAGGGTGTCGGCCGACGACCCGAACAAGGCCGACCCCGACAGTGCCATCATCATCAGCACGCGCCCCACCCCCTACCCGAACCACCTCGGCGGTGACATCCACTTCGGGCCGGACGGCTACCTCTACATCGGCCACGGCGACGGCGGCCTCGAGGGCGACCCGCTTGATGCCGGTCAGGATCTCAGCACCCATCTCGGCAAGATGCTGCGCATCGATGTCAGCCCTGCGGTGGCGGTGGCCACGGGGCAGGCGAATGCCTCCGCCCTGGTCGGCGGCAGGGCCTACACCATCCCGCTCGACAACCCGTTTGCCCAGGGTGACATCCCGATCAACCTCTTCGGTCTTCAGGGGAACGAGGCGGAGGACGCCTTCGCCCGCCTGCACCCGGACGCGTTGCCGGAGATTTGGGGATACGGGCTGCGCAACCCGTGGCAGTTCAGCTTTGACCGGCAGACCGGTGACATGTGGATCGGCGATGTCGGGCAGAACTTCTGGGAAGAGATCGACTTCGAGCCGGCCGGCAGCGGTGGCTGGAACTACGGCTGGAAGTTCCTCCAGGGGTCTCACTGTTTCCCCAACTCGATGGATCCCAACTGCCCGAAGGTCGGGGTCCTGCCGGTGGCTGAGTACTCCCACATCGACCAGGAGGCTGGCGGCTGCACGGTGATCGCCATGGGCGTCTACCGTGGCCAGGAGTCGCCAAGCCTGAACGGCATCCACTTCAACTCCGACTTCTGCTCGGGCCGCATCTGGGGCGTAGCCCGGGGTGATGACGGCAACTGGCAGTACCAGGAGTTGCTCGACACGACGCTCTTCGCCACCGGTGCCGGCGAGAGCGAGAGCGGCGAGATCTACATGACGAACTGCACCTGCGGATACGCCGAGCCGACCGGGGAGGTGTCCCGTGACGGCGCCCTCTGGAAGCTCGTCTCGGCCGACAAGGTGCCGGCTGGCACAGAGACGGCGCCGCTGGAGGGCCAGGCCCCCGCGGCGACTCCACCGGGCGGCGAAGGCGAAGGCATCGGCGGCACGC
>JALYMD010000344.1 GCA_030773875.1 Chloroflexota bacterium
TTCCCCGCGATCTCCTCTACGGCACGTGGCTCGGTCACCCGCTCCACCCAGCCGTCATCCTCGCCCCGACCGGCCTCTGGACCTCGAGTCTCGTTCTCGACCTTACGGGCGAGGAGCGAGCCGCCGACCTGACCCTGGCGCTCGGCACCGTTAGTGCCCTGGGGGCCGCCGTAACCGGCGCGGCTCAGTGGCAGGACGCTGCCAACGACGAGAAGCCCCGCCGCATCGGCGCCCTCCACGCGTCGCTTAATGGCGTCGCCACGGTGCTCTATGGTGCGTCCTGGGCGCTCCGGGCTCGTGGTGCACGCTCGGCGGGTGTAGCCTGCTCCACGGCCGGGTACGGCATCGTGCTCGCGTCCGCTTGGCTCGGCGGCGACCTCTCCTACGACCTCGGGATTGGCGTTAATCACACTGCCTTCGAGCCAAAGCCGGATGGGTGGACCGATGCCCTGGCGGAGGCCGACCTGGAGGAGGATGCGCCCAAGCGGGTCGAGGTGGACGGGACGCCGGTGCTGCTGCTCCGCCGGGGCGAGGAGATTTTAGCCATCTCCGCCATCTGCACCCACCTGGGTGGGCCACTCGACGAAGGGAAGATCGAGGGTGAGACGGTGACCTGCCCTTGGCACGGGTCCGTCTTCTCCCTGCGCGACGGCAAGCTGCTCCATGGCCCCGCGACCACCCCTGAACCCGCGTTTGAGGTGCGGCGAGCAGGTGGAAGGATCGCCCTCCGGCACGTCGGCGCCTAGATTCCTCCGACATCGTCCGGCGACGTGTTCGTTCTCCGTCGCCCGGTGACGTGCCCTCGCTTGATTCACCCGGCCACGACGATCAGATCCATCGCGCTTCGACCGGGGGCGGTCTGTCATTCGATCCGGAGGGCATCGACCTGCACGAAGGTCTCGCCATCCACGTCCACGACCGAGATGTAGACGCCGAGATCCCCGCGTCCGGCCTCGAGGTACGGCGGGAACGTGCGGCGTGCCGGTGAATCCACAATCCAACCCTCAGCCATCAGCTGCACCGCACGGCGGGTAAGGATTTCCGCTGGCGCCGCTGATGTCGCATAGTGGGCGTGGCACAAGTCTTTGAGATCATCCTCGGAGAAGGCCGCCGATGGGAACGAACTGCCGAATGACCGCTTGACGCCCGTGCCCACAGCCTGCTTCGCGCAGCGCGTGACCGATCGCCGTTCCACCAACGACCAGCACCACCAAGGCCACTCCGCAGCCGATCCCACGGACGCCGCGACGAAGCGTTCTCTCGGCCGGGTGGGAGGTCCTGGTTGCCTGGTTCACGGTCCGCGTCCAGTCCATGTGACCACTTCTCCCACGTTGGGAAGCTGCCGGCTTGGCTACTCCTCCACCACGAACACTGCTCCCTCCCCCATTGGACCATCTCCTGAACCGACCACGGGAGCGCATCGGACCACGTGTGCGACGATCCCATCATGCATACCGCGCATGTCGAGCGCATCCGTGAGGCTACGGATTGTGTTCGGGGCAGCCAGCAGTGAGGATGCTGACAGCAAGGCAGGTCCTTCAGGTCGGTGACGGCGGCACGGTACGGTGGCACGTCGGGTGCCCTGAAAACAGGGCACGCGACCCGGAAGCACTCCGGGCCGCGAGATGAGCCTGACCCGTGGTGAAGCACCAACCCATCATCTTAGCGGCGGAAGGAGACAACGGTGGACGACGACCGGCCGAACGGTGACGAGGTGCGGGAGGTGCAGCGCGTGACCACTGACGAGATGCGGCGGCGCGCGGGAGCCGAGGCAGGGATCCTCGAGCCGGTCGCCTCCGAGGAAGCCGACGAGCCGACGACGGCCGCAGCGGATCGCGTCCGCTTGGGCCAGACAAACCGGCCCGCCGGCTCGTCTCCTCCCTGATGCCTCAGGCACTGGAGACCGCTGTACTCTAAGGTGAGAAGGTAGGAGGACGTTCGGTGAGAGGGGATATACGCCCCGTCGCGATCTACGACCTGACTAAGCGGCTCTCCCGAGTGGCGTAGCCGAGAGCACGGCGAGGTCGGCGCGCATCCCTTCTGTGGCGAAGCGGTCCCAGAGTTCCACGAAGGCGCGGTAGTGCGCGGTGCGACCAGCCCGCTGGCGCTCCAGCAGGGCATGGAGTCCGACGGCAGGGTTGGCGTCGGACTCGGCGTCGGAGGCGAGGCCGAGCGCCCGCGCCTCGCCACCCCCAGCGGCCTGCGGGGCCGAGTCCTTGGCGGGAGCGCCGCCGGCCCTCAACTCGCGCGCCAGGATCGTCAGCTCATCCTCAATCAGGGAGGTCCGCACGTCGTGGTCGTGGACCTGGCCCAGCTCCTCCTGGATCGCCTTGACCCGCTCGATCTGCCGCTCGCCCTCCGGTCCAAAGACGACCCGGAACAGTTCCAGGGTGTAGCGGAGCCGCTTGGCGGCGATCCGAAGGTTGTGCAGCGCCTCCACCTCGTCCTCCGCGTGGACGATCGGGGCGTAGCTGTAAAACTCGCCCATCTTCACCGCCAGGATCCGGCGCGCGTTCTCCTCCAGTGTTCCGTCTGGCTCGATGTCCGGCACCGGCCACGCCCGGCTCATCGCGATCCCTCCCCGTTGGCGCGCTTCGCGGCGCGGCCGTTCGTCACCCCCTTCGATCGGGTGGGAGATGGTCCCTCTCCTTCTTCGCCGTTGACATTCGCTCCCGACGGAACCGGGACCTGGGGGGCACCGGCGGCGGGACCAAACCGCGCCGCCGCCTCCTGCGGCAGGCCGCGGGCATCGAGGCCGGCCAGGAAGTCGAGCATCTCCGCCCGCACCGCCTGCCGCTCCCGCTCGATCCGGGCAATCAGGCGGTCGATGCCAGGGCGCTCCGCGGCGGGCGCCGCCGCCCGCTCCCCGGCGAGCGTTTCCAGAAGAACATCGCGGTCACGCACCTCGCCCAGGGCGCCGGTGATCTCCTTCGCGGCGGCGTGGAG
>JALYMD010000345.1 GCA_030773875.1 Chloroflexota bacterium
ACTGAACCGACGCGCGGCGTGCGCTTCGACCGCGCCGCCTACCGCGAGCGCAACGCCGTCGAGCGCACGATCAACCGGCTCAAGCAGCACCGGGCCATCGCTACCCGGTACGAGAAACTGGAGGAGACCTACCATGCCTTGCTCACCCTAGCTGCCATCCGGCTCTGGTTGCCCGTTTGAAGACACACCCTAGATCAAAGGCACCCTCGACGGCCGCATCCAACCACTCCTGCCGCGCAGCGACGAACTCTCGGAGCAGGCCAGTCGCGGTCGCCTCGGCGCACTCCAACTGGGAGACCACTGAAGGGTCGAAGGAGATGGTGACCAACCCGGCCGCTGGCGGGACGCTGAAGACCTCTGGCTCGATGAAGGCGTCGCCGCAGGTACTGCTCGTGCCCTGGCCCCCTGCCATCCGATTTCCTCGTACCCCACCGGCAAATGCTCCGAAAAGCCCGCCCGCGATGCAGCTCGCGAGCGCCTTCAGAGTAGTGCGCCGGGTCGCCCCGGCCGCCATCATACGTGCCAGGCGGTCCAGCTCGCGGGCGTCCATGGCCGACCTCCGGTTGATCCGCAGACGACACCCCAGCGTCGCGGTACCGCCCCTTAGGGGCTGAGGGCCGGAATCATACCCGATCCTCGCTCAACAGGGCGGGTCACGACCGACCACGCCCACTGCCCGACCGCCTGCCGCGGCGGTCCCTGCGTCACCTCTAACCACGCCGACCCGGCGACCCGATCAGGCTGTGCCCGGCCCCGCGAGCGGGCGAGAGTGGCCCTCACGACGCTTGCGAACGAGGTCCCCGCACGACCGGGCCGAACCTGCTCCTGGTGCTCCCAACCGCTCTCCGCGGCAGCCCCGCGCCGGCGGTACTGCTCGGCGCCATGCCTAGAGCGAGCGAGGTACGGGTGGCGCAAGGCCGCGAGCCCCGCGGCCTACTACGCGCCATCCGTCAGTTTGCGCAGGCGTCGCGAGGCGCTGGTGAGCGCCCGGGCGCGCCGAGCCGCCGAGCGGCAACCGAAGCCCCCGGCGAGCTCCATTCCGTTCGCCTCGCTAAGGATTACCCCTTATCCGGCAGTTTCGAGCGGCGCTGTCTTATATCCCCTCACTCGTTTGATGGGATAAGAGATAGAGCCGCGCGAAACTGCCGCATCCGTAACGCTCTGATACGGGCCGTATTAACCTCGCCCCCGCCGCCGACGGTGTCGCCGCGCCCGAGGCCGCCGCGAACGCCTCGACCAGGGCGACCAGGTCGGCTTCGGACCAGGCCTCGGGGTCGGCGTCGAGCACCTCCAGCCGGTAGCGGCGGCGGCCGTCGTCCCAGACGGCCACGCCCAGGTCGCCGGCACGTCGCGCACGATGAGGTCCAGGTTGTCGAACCTCACGCCATGTCTCCTTGGTCAGCAAGTCCGCGTCAAGCGGATCGCGCCACGTCCGCTCCCGCACGCTCTATGCCTGTTGATATCGGTCCGAGCCCTGCTCGTGTCGGCGGCCCCACGTCTAATCGGGTTGCGCCTCTCGTTCACCGCCCCTCGCCGCCAGCATCGGCCTTCCGATTTCGCTCCTGTTTGAGGGCCAGCACCTCGTCCAGCGTCATCCAGGCACTGCTTTCGCGGTCGTAGAATAAGTCGCTGGCCTCGCCTGCGGAAAGTACCTCGTCCACGCGAACCAAGCCGCGGTCAAGGATGCGGTCCAGCAACTCGGGCGCGTCCCCGGCCGTTTGCCGTGGCAGCCGCAGCATCACGTGTTGTTGGGTTTCCTCGTTGCCCCGCCGCACCGTGCTCTCGAACGCCAGCCACACCTCGGCGATTGGCTCGCCTCGGCGCGGCGCCGCCGTGTGCCGCACAAGGCGCTTGACGGCCTCCCAGCCCTGCGCCCCAACGGCCTGGAAAAAGCCTACTCCGACCTCGCGCACGACGGCCCCGCCAACAACCACGGTGAAGATGAACCAGGGAGCATATTCCCCGGCGGACCTACGCCCGGTCCACCCTTGGTGGATCACCGTGCCGCCCGTCCCGGACAGGCTGGCCTGGAACCCGGCGAGTACGCGCCGGATGGTATCGGGTTGCCGGATATAGGACTCCGGCAGGCTCACCGCGATGTGGAAGGGAGCGGGCTGCTCTCTCATCGCCTCACCCCGCCCGGCATTCGCCGCCGCCTCGGACGGGGCTTCCCGCCCGCCTGTACGCCTAGCCACCGGTCGGGTACACCACGCGACGGAAGCAAGTGCCATCACTACGGTCCCCGTCGCCGTCCACCCAGCCCTCTGCGCTGATGCCTTCGACCACTAAGTGGTGCAGATGGAAGCAGCGCCACGCCCGCCGTCGCGCAGGGAGCTTTCGCTGTGGCCGTGCGCCTGGTAGGCGAGCACGGCATACGCGCCCCTGTCCGTCACGCCTATGCGCACTGGACATATGGCCCGCGCGTCGGCCTGGTCCTTGTACCTGACCGTGACGACCAGCCGGTTGTCGATCGCGTCCGCGATGGCGGCGAATTGCTCGGACACCTCCATTGCGTCCGGCTCGTCGGGCGGCCCGTCCGCCGGGCCAATCCCGAACTTGGGAACCTTCGGGCCGCGTGGCGGTTTCGGCAGGCCCGGTGGTTGCGGGAGCCCGGGCAGGTTGGGGAGCCGTGGTAGCTCGGGCAGGCCCGGCGATCGCCTTGTTCCGGTCCCGAAGGTCGGCGCCTTGGGCGGCCTCCACGATGACTTCGCCATTGGAGTTCAACCTCCGACACTGCGCCGGCCGCGCGGCCGGCGACTCGGGTACGCGCGCCACATCCTTGGTGTGCGCGTCGGGGAGTATAGCACCGGTGTTCGGGTCGTACGGACACTATGGGAGGACGGGCTGGTTGCCGGAGGACGCCGGCCCGTCTCACGAAAAACGTCCTCCGAGTGGGGGATTGCGCCTGCCATCCAGCAGGTGTCGGCCGCTCTGGCGGCCCACCGGTTGCTCCGCTTGATCGAGCGGTCGGCCAACCCCTTGAGGATCATTGGTTCCCGTGCACATCTTGCCGTCGACGTGCTCCGCGCGGCGGGACTTATCGGCCGTGCGCCTTACCGAGCCGCGCCAGTGCCCCCCCAATGCCGCCGATGGGGCGTGCCATCTCTCCGTTTCAGACGATCCAAGATGGGGACGTGCTCTACGCCGTAACGACCAGCGAAGTGGAGAATCCGACGTTAGGCGGCATCGCATTGGGCATGGTGGCAAGTGAACTAGCTTGGGACGCGGTCCTGACGAGCGTGCCAACACTAGCCTGAGCAGCCGATGGAAGGCTCACTCCATAGCG
>JALYMD010000346.1 GCA_030773875.1 Chloroflexota bacterium
AGACCTTTGCCCCGGTTTCGATCGAAGTTGAGAACCCGGAGACCGGACAGCCGGTGCCGTTGAAGGTCATCGGGGTCATCAATAGCAAGATCAGCAGCCTGTTTGGCGTCTACGCGAACCAGGCGACGGTTCAGCAGATCTTTCCGAAACCGGTCTTTACATCCTACTTCACCCGGCTGGCCGACTCCGGGCAAGCTGAGCCGACTGCGAAAGCGATCGAGGCGGCGCTGCTCAGCAACGGCGTGCAATCTACGTCCATTCGAGACGAGTTAGAGGACCAGCAGCGGCAGTCCAGCATCTTCCTGTACATCATCCAGGGATTCATGGGACTGGGGCTGATCGTTGGAATTGCCGCGGTGGGCGTGATCGCGTTCCGATCGGTGGTGGAACGGCGCCAACAGATCGGGATGCTGCGGGCGCTAGGCTATCAGCGGTCGCTCGTCTCGCTCTCGTTCCTGATCGAGACGGCCTTCGTCGTCGGACTCGGTGTTCTTTCTGGGACTATCCTCGGGCTCTGGCTGGCCCGCAACCTCTTTACAAGCGAGGAGTTCGCGTCCGCCGAGGCTGAGTTCGTGATCCCATGGACGATTGTGCTGGTTATCCTGGTGGTCACGGTCGTGGCGGCATTGCTGATGACATGGATTCCTGCCCGCCAGGCATCCAAGCTCGCTCCGGCTGAAGCGCTGCGATACGAGTAGACATCGGACAGGGGGCTACGTGAAGAAGGCGGGGATCCTGAACCGGCGGCTGGCCATGACCATCGCGGCGATGGGGCACACCGATCTGCTCGTGGTGGGAGACGCCGGGCTACCGGTTCCGACGGGTGTCCCCTGTGTGGACCTCGCTGTGACTGCGGGGTTGCCGGCGCTGCTGGACGTGGTCCAGGCGATCGCGACGGAGCTACAGGTCGAGGGCGTCATGCTGGCGGAGGAGACACGAGAGCGGCGCGACTCCCTGGCCGACGACCTGCTGGCCCTCTTTCCAGGCGCTGAGGTGATGTGGGTCTCCCACCAGGCGCTGAAGAAGACATCGGAGCTCGCCCGTGCGGTCGTCAGGACCGGGGAGACCACTCCCTACGCGAACATCATTCTCAGGAGCGGGGTCACGTTTTAACCGGGCGCTGCTCGACCGCCCGTGTTCCGCGAGCGATCCGGGGGAGGTTGTCAGACCGATTCCGACCGGCGTGACAATCGGGCCGCGCCGACAACGCTTGTTGAAGCCTTCCCACGGCGCAGGACGGTAACGTCAACCATGGCGGCTTGCCTGCATGACGGCCATCTGACCGGAATGTCCACGCGTAGACTTCGGTAGAGCCGACGCCACTGACTTGCGCTGTTCCATCCCGGAGGGATTCTTATGCATCAACTGTGGCATTGGCGTTCGCTGTCACTGGTCGCGGTGGCGCTCCTAATGGCGGGCTCGTCACACACCCTCGGAGCCTCACCGTCCACTCCTACCGAGACGGCGCCGGAATCGTGCCTGGAGATGGAAACGTACCCGGTGCCGACCGGCGAGCACCCGCACGACGTGGCGCCCGCGGCCGACGGGAAGCGGGTCTGGTACACGGCACAAGCGACTGGCGCTCTCGGCCTGCTGGATCCGGTGACGGGTAAGGTCGAGACCATTCCGCTTGGCAGTGGTTCCTCCCCCCACGGGGTGATTGTCGGGCCGGACGGTGCGGCGTGGGCGACCGACACCGGGCTCAATGCGATCGTGCGGGTGGACGAGGAGTCCAGGGAAGTGACCGCGTACCCACTCCCCGGCGAGAACGCCAATCTCAACACTGCCGCGTTCGATACGGAAGGGGTGCTCTGGTTCACCGGTCAGAACGGCGTCGTTGGACGGCTCGACCCGAGAGCGGAGCACCCAGTGGTTGAGGTGATTGAAGCACCGAGGGGGCGGGGCCCCTACGGCATTACCGGAACGCCGGATGGAGAGATCTACTTCGTCTCTTTGGCCGGAAATTACCTTGGACATATCAAGCAAAGCGGCGACGGCTTTCATGTGGAGGAACTGGACCCTCCAACGCCAGGGCAGGGGGCGCGGCGGGTCTGGGCGGACTCGATGGGTGTGCTCTGGATCAGCGAGTGGAACGCCGGGCAGGTGGCCCGCTTCGACCCGGCGAGGCAGGCATGGACAGAGTGGAGGTTGCCCGGTGAGGCGCCCCAGGCCTACGCCGTCTACGTGGACGATAAGGACGATGTTTGGCTGAGCGACTTTGCCGCCAATGCCTTGGTTCGGTTCGACCCGACCACGGAGCAGTTTGTCACCCTTCCCCTCCCGGATGAAGGGGCTCGAGTCCGTCAGATCCATGGTCGCCCAGGTGAAGTCTGGGGAGCAGAGTCCGGAGCGGACAAGCTTGTGGTGGTACGCACCACCTGTTAGCGCCGTTGTCACTCCTGGTAGGACCAGCCGAACGGGATGTCGGGAGCCATGAAACGCCAGCGACCTCTAGCGTCCGCTCGGTGAACTGGCCTCGGCGGCAGAAGGGGCATGGCTATCGTCTGCCCCAAAGGAGGATCGGCGCGTTCCTTGTCAAGTGAGGAAACCTGGAGGCCGAGGTTGTTCCGCTCGGCGTTCTTGTTCCTCCTGGTGGCGCCGACGACGGCCGTGAAACATGTCGAACCGGACTGGCGTTGGTAGGATGGGATGAACACGTGCCGCGTAAAGAGACGCGGCTAAGCGAGCAACACTTAGACTGCCTCAGCGTGGCGACCGCTGTCTCCGCCGGCGGTGGGCCATCGATGTCTGGCAAGTGATGGAAGAAGGGCCACGCGGGGTACCAGCGTTTTCTGCCATCATCATTTGAGGCGCGGGGCTTTATCGGAGGCGAATGTTGGGTACGTATGCCGATCGACGGGTCAAGATTGTGGCTACCCTGGGACCGGCGGTGGCCGGCCGGGACACCGTGCGCGAGCTCTTGGAAGCGGGCGTGGACGTGGCCCGTATCAATGCCGCGCATGGCACAAGTGACGACCGTGCCCGCTTGATTGAGGATGTCCGGGCGGCGTCGCAGGATCTTGGACGGCTGGTGCCGGTGCTGTTCGACCTGCAGGGGCTGAAGATCCGGACCGGGAAGTTGGAGAGTGGCGATCCAGTTCCCGTCGCGCGGGGCAGCATGGTTGAGGTGGTGCCAGAGGCCGTGCCGACCAGCGCCGGGCGGATCGGGGTCGGGTACGACCGCCTGCTGGACGTCATCCAGCCTGGGTCGCGGCTGTTGATTTCTGACGGGTTGATTGAGCTGCTCGTCGAGCGGATAGGTAATGGGGTAGCCACCTGCATCGTTGGTCGCGGCGGTCTGCTCAACAGCCGGCAGGGCGTCACACTGCCTGGGGCGCCGATCCGGGGTGGTGCACTCACGGAGACCGACCGCGGTGACGTCGCGTTCGCCGTCGGCCAGGGCGTTGATTACCTTGGACTGAGCTTCGTCAACGAGGCCAGTGATCTGGTGCTGGCGCGGGGTACCGCCGGCGCCTACGGCTCGCAGACGCCAGGGCTCATCGCCAAGATCGAGCGACCAGAGGCACTGGCGAATGTGCGCGATATCGCGTCCCAGGCAGACGGGGTGATGGTCGCGCGGGGGGATCTTGGGGTCCAGCTGCCGCCGGAGCGGGTGCCTCGGGCACAGAAGGAGATCATTGGGGTCGCCAACCAACTTGGGTTACCGGTGATCACGGCTACGCAGATGCTGGAGTCGATGATTACCCAGCCGGTCGCGACCCGGGCCGAGACGAGTGATGTCGCGAACGCGGTCTGGGATGGGACTGACGCGGTGATGCTGTCGGCCGAGACCGCGATGGGGCGCTACCCGGTAGAGGCGGTTCAGACGATGGACCGGATCATCCGGGAGGCGGAGAAAGACGGACCCATCCGGAGTGAATCCGCCGCCAAGCCGTTGCCTGGGACGAGCAGGGACGCTGGATTGGCGTTTGCCGACGCGATCGCCCGGGCGGCTTATGCCCTGTCTGATCAGACCCCGACCGGGCACATCGTCGTCTTTACGCTCGCGGGCTCCGCAGCCCGTCGCATTGCGAAGTACCGGCCCCAGCCGCCAATCATCGCCGTCGCGACGGACGAGGCGGTGGCCCGGCGCTTGAATCTGGTCTGGGGAGTCCGAGCGCTCACGGTGCCGATCGAAGAGGATCCGGACAAGATGTTCCGGGAGGCTGGCAAGGCGATTATCGACGCCGGCCTAGCGACGCCGGACGAGTATGCGCTGATTGTCGGTTCGCTCCCGATGTTGCGGGTCTCCGGGAGAACAAATCTCGTCCACTTCCGGCGGTTGGGGACATAGGCGAGCAGGCAGGTGAGGGAACCGTCGTTCAACCATTGGGGCCCGCCAGGATCCTAAGAATGACCGGTTGCGGTCAGAAGGTCTTCGGTTCCCTGGACCGGAAGCCGGAAGCGCCAGAAGTTGCCGCCCCTGGCATCCCAAGGAGGCCCGGATCTGATTGCCGCCTCGTGGCATTGGGACGGCGACGTTTGGTCGGGCCACAGATCGTAGGGGTCCGGTCGGGGTGTAAGGGACCCTGCTAGGGTGCTGGCGGAGGCGCCCGTGTCAGGGACGACATCGTTCTCTGGTGGAGGTCGGTTCTATCGACAAAGGGGGGAACGTGGATTACCCGAGGCGACTGGCGGCGGTTCGTGAGGTCATGGGGGAGCGGGGGATCGACCTCCTCTACCTGCCTCGGGCGGCGAACCTGTTCTGGCTGACGGGAATCCGGCGGGAGCCTGTCCAGGGAACGGATCACAACGCTTACGGGGACTGGGTGGCGGGTGGGTATATTGGGCTTGACGGCCCCGCGCGGTTGGTGGCGCCCCGGATGGGCGGAGCGTTTTTCGTCGAGGAGGCAGTGGGAAAGCCGTGGTTCGAAGAGGTCCGGCTGGTGCGCGAGCCGGAAGATCCTCTCGCTGTGCTGCGGGAAACGCTTGATGGCTTCGGATTGATGGATGGCGGTCGTTCTGTCCGGATCGCGGTGGATGAGCGGACCTGGGCGCAGACGACGCTTGCCATGCAAGCATTGATTCCGCGGGTTGTGTTGTCATCGGCGAGTGACCTCATCTCGCCGCTGCGGATGCTCAAGGACGACGACGAACTTGCGGCGATGCGACGCGCCGCGCACGTGGCCGATCTTGTGTTCAAGGTAGCGGTCGCCGCGCTGAGGTCGGGGGTTACGGAGCAAGAGGTCGTCCATGAGATTGACCGCGCCTTCCTGCTGTTTGGGGCGGAGTACACCTCCTTCCCGACAGGCGTCTACTTCCCGGGGG
>JALYMD010000347.1 GCA_030773875.1 Chloroflexota bacterium
CGGCCTGGAACCACAGCTCAACGTCGGCCGCGGCGACCCCGACATCTGGCACACCTTCGTGGAAGGCTGGCGGACCCTCGGCGCCACCCACCTCTGCCTCAGCACGATGGGCAACGGCTTCACCAGCCCCGCCCAGCACGTCGCCGCATTGACCCGCGCCGCGACAGAACTCGACGTGGGCGCGGAGTAGGCGTGCCGGTTGTCATCTGTGAAGGTCCCTGACAGCCCTTCAAAGGGACCAATTCGGGGAAGGCCACGGTAGGCCAAACCGCCGCCATGATAGCGACTTCCCGAGCGTAACTCTCCAAGCCATGCTAGGATATTAGAACAGACGTCCGATGTGATCGTACACACACGGAGTCCGCCGATGTCGGCATCTCTCCTCGACCAACTCCCGCCATCCGACCGGCAGCTGGTCATGACGCTGCTCTCCTTCGTGGTCGACTTCCCCGACGACCACTGTAACGAAGTCCACTTCCTCAATTACGGCCGAGGCACGCTTTACTCCGTTGAGACTTATGACGACCGCCCTAGTCATCATGACCGCGAGCTAGAACACCCGACCAACATCGTCCACCTTCTGGAAAGACTCAACCTTGCGTCCATCATCCCGCCCAATCCACCTCGCATGGTGCGCGGCAAGCTCAAGGTGCCAGAGAGCACCAGGTTCAACTTCACGCCCACCGCGCTCGAACTATATCGACGGGCCACGACACTCACCGATCAAGACGTGCGGCGCCGGCTGGGGGAGTACCTCTACGATCAGTACCTCCAGCACGGGGAAGCCCCGATCCACTTCGACGTGGAGGGCATCGCTCAGCACACCGGCCTCGAACCGTCGCGCATCCGGTCCCAGACTCGAGTGCTCTACGGGGTGGGTCTTGTCGGAGGTATCCGCCCTGTAGGAGGTGAGGAGGAGTTTGTCTGTATACACCTCAGCAAACCGGCCGGCGTGCGGTGGGCTGCCACAGGCTTCTCAGACACGCTTGGAGAGTCAAGCACAACGGTCCATGTCAATATCACCATTCAACAGGTACTCCAGGAAGCCGAAGGCCTCCCGATTGCGCCGGAAGATCTGGAGCGGTTCGAGTTATTGCTGCGTCGGCTGGAGGAGGAAGGGCAGAAGGAACGGCCGAACTACAAGCCCCTCCAAGACATGCTCGACATGGCGTCTAAGGTAAAGGAGCTGGCACCGCTAGTGATCAGGTACGGAGCCGCTCACCTAGACGACATTCAGCGCATGGTTGGACACATTCCTGGCGTGTAACGCGTTGTCAGCTGACAAATTGACACAATTCGTCATGGCACCAGCATTAGGCCAACATCTCGAGTAGGAAAGCTGACGTATCGGCGGACTGACTTTCATGGCTGGGCGAGGATCGACCTGTGTTGCCGTCGAAGCGCCAGCCACGGACTACCCCTACCGTGTCGCCTTGATCAAGGTGCAGTGGGCCGAGTTGAACGGCATCGTCGAGTCCCGGCCTGGATGCTTACCTGTTCGCGCATCCTGCTCAAGGCTGACCACTGCGAGAGTAGGCCGCGGTGACCCCGACACCTGGCACGCCTTCATGGACGGCTGGCACGCCCTCGGCGCCACCCATCTCTGCCTCAGCACCATGGGCAACGGCTTCACCAGCCCCGCCCAGCACCTCGCGGCGTTGACCCGTGCCGCGAGCGAACTCGGCGTGGGCAAGCCCTAGACTTGCCGGCCATTGCCGCAATCATGCGTTTCCGTGGAGAGGTCCGCTGCCAGGAGCCTGAGCCGTACGGATGAGAACATCACGGAACGCCTGAGCCACATGGTGGACACGTGGGTTCAGCCGGTTCCATACCGGCTTCCAGCCTACCTCCAGGAAACGTGCGCGCTGGTCAACGCAGTCACGTCTCAACATGGCACGTTTCCACTGCTACGTCTGTCCTTTAGCAAGGCCAGGGCCGGTGCAGCAGCGACCGGCCCCTCACCTTGACCAAGAGCCAGCAATGGCAGACCGCCCGCTTCGACGTCAGCCACCGCAAGCCCACCCACGGATGTGTCACTCAGTCCCCCGCCACAGGGGCTGCGGCGATCGTCCCTTCGGTTAGGCGCTGTCCGGCGCGCAAGAGCGCCACGCCCACGCGACGCCGTAGGGAGGAGCCAACGTCACGCGTCGCTCGGTGACCCGGGATGTGCCCACTGGCCTTCGCCCGGCCATGCTCACGGTCGCTTCCCTCCCAGTCATGGGCAGCACGCATCACCCGAACCAGATCGCCTGCGGTGAACGGCAGCATCGGGGTCTCCTTTCCCGGCGGCGTTTCTGACTCCGGTCCGGACGCCCTGTCCAGCCACAGCCGCCACGTCTCCATCATGCTGCTGCCCACCGGTCGGCTCATGGGTAGGGCTACCCATTTGGGCTACGCCATCGTCGGCAGCGTTAGTCGAGCCCTTTGGGTAATCCCCGCATACCTAGGGTGACGAGTACCGGGAACGATAAGGGGCCCACGGAGAGGATGACCGCTCAGATGAGACCGTCGCGAACGGCCCGGGCAGCCGCAGCGGCGCGGGAGGAGACCTCCAGCTTGGCCAGGACGGCGGCGACATGCTTGGAAGCGGTGCGCGGACTGATGAAGAGCTGATCCGCGATCTCCCGGTCGGAGCTCCCGATCACGAGCAGCCGGAGCACCTCGACCTCGCGCGGAGACAGGCCGAGAGGGCTCTGCGCGCCGTTCCCACGTCCCATGAAGGTCGCCCCATCGAACTCGACGGCCGCCGTGGCCGCCTCCGCGATGATGTCGGCGAGCGCCGCCTCCTGGCCCTCCCGCCAGGCGAGGGTGAACGCCGGTTCGTCCAATCGGGCTCGGATCGCCGCCCGGGCCTCCTTGAAGCTCCCATCGACCTCCACGGTGAAGGCGAGGGCGTGGCGCCGATACTGGGCGTCCGCTGCCCCAAGGAGGCGCGCGGCCCGCTCCGGCCACCCTCCTCCCGCCATCACATTGGCCAGACCCACCAGCGAGTCGGCGATCCCTGCCACGTCGCGGTCTTCAGCGCGAAGGACAAGGCTCTCTTGATAGAGCCTCGCGGCCCGGGCAAAGTCGCCCCGAGCTTTGGCGACGCGGGCGAAGTTGAAAAGCGACCAGGCCGTGCCCCAGGCGTTGCCAATCTCCCTCCAGCGACCGACCGCCTCCTCCAGCACCGGCGCCGCCCGGTCGTAGTCGCCGGTTACCACCGCCTCCACCCCGAGGCCCGTGAGCGCCGCTGCCGCCCACGGCGCGTCGTCGATCCTTCGAAAACCGGCCAGCGCCTCCTCAAACGAACTTCGAGCTCGCGCCGGGTCGCCCTCGCCCAGAGCCACGTGACCGAGCAACACGTGCGTTGCCGCGACGGACCATGCATCCCCAATCTCCTGGGCAAGTGCCAGCGCCGCCCGGCCCAACTCGCCTGCCTGGGCCAGGTCTCCTTGCCTCCGGGCGAGAAGACCGGCCGCGTAGAGGACCTTGGCCCGAGCCGGTGTCCGGATGGCCGGGTTCATGGCCAAGGACCGCGCCAGCCAACCTCGCCCCTCGCTCGCCGATCCGTGGAAGTTCCAGAACAGCATCAGCGCGTAGCCCAGGCGGAGCGACTCCTCGGCCGACCCGTCCTGCTCGAACCAGGCGGCAGCCGCCCGCAGGTTGTCGTACTCGCGCTCCACGAGGGCCCGCCACGTAGGGTGGTCCGACCACTGCCGTGACTCCGCCGCCTCCGCAACGGCGAGGAAGAAGACCGCGTGCTGCCGGCGGCACTCGTCCGCCTCGCCGTGTTCGGCCAGCCGCTCCAGACCGAACTCGCGCACCGTCTCCAACATCCGGTAGCGCGGCTCCACCCCCGGTCCATCCTCACACCGAACGAGGCTCTTATCCACGAGGGAAGCGAGACCTTCCAGGACGGATGTGGAGGCGTCGGGTGGTCGAGAAGTCGAGGGGGATGGCGCGTGGTTTGCGTCTCGACTCCCCGACGCCTCGACTTCCCGACTCACGGCCTCCGCCGCTTCCAAGGTGAAGCCGCCGACAAAGACGGCGAGCCGGCGAAACAGGGCTTGCTCCGGTGCGGAGAGCAGATCGTAGCTCCAGGCGATGGCATCGCTCATCGTCCGTTGCCGGGTCGGCGCGTCCAGAGCGCCACCGGTGAGCAGCGGCAACCGCTTCTCCAGCCGGGCGAGCAGCGCACCTGGCGGGAGAACCTTGACCCGGGCGGCGGCCAGCTCGATGGCCAGGGGCAGACCGTCCAGGCGGCGGCAGATGTCGACCACTGCCTGGGCATTCTCCTCGGTCAAATCGAAACTGGCCCTGGCGGCCTGCCCCCGCTCAACGAAGAGCCGCACGGCCTCAAACCGCATCGTGTCCGGTACGGCCAAGACGCCGGTCTGATCGGGCAACGCCAGGGGAGGCACCTCGTACTCGCGCTCACCGGAGACCCGCAGGCGAACCCGGCTCGTGACGAACACCGTCAGTTCTGGGCACGCCACAAGCAGATCGGCAACGAGCGGCGCGGCCCCCACCACCTGCTCGAAATTGTCGAGGACCAGCAGCAGGCGCTTGTCTTTCAGGAACGCGGTGAGACGCTCAAGCAGTGACTCCTCGCCCGCGTCCCGCACGCCGAGTGTATGTGTCACGGTGACGGTGACCAGGTCCGGATCGGAGACCGAGGAGAGAGAGACAAACCAGATCCCATCGGGGAAGGCGTCACCGATCTCCCCGACAGCGGCGAGCGCAAGCCGGGTCTTGCCCACCCCGCCCGGTCCGGTCATGGTCACTAATCGCACGGTCGGTTGCCGCAACAGGCCAGCGATGGCCGCCACCTCGCGCTCCCGCCCGACCAGCGAGGAGATTGGTGACGGGAGGGAACTGGCAACGTCGGGAGCGGGCAAAGAGGGCATGGGGAGGCGAGGTCCATCGGGCAGCGGCGATCCAGAATGGTCACCTCGGATCATGCCCAACTCGCCCTGTTACGTCAACTATCCTCAACCGGTCAAAAACTGGTGCCGGTCGCTGTCAGGAGACCAGGCACAGCCGGCTGGCCGGAGAACGCCTTCACCAGCCCCGACCAGCACCTCGCGGCGCTGAAGTGTGCCGCCGATGTTCTCGGCGTTGGCAACATGGAGACCCGCTGGCCGCCGGGGAGGTTGCGCTCTCCCATGGCGAGGCTCGGTGCTGTGATCGCGTTTCGCCGCTCAGAGCATCAGGGATAGGGATCAGATTGTCGTGGAGAGACTGCCTGGCGAGTTGGACGAAGGGGCAGTACAGTCAACAGTCGCACCACGGTTCCGTCCGCATTCCGATCCCCTGTGTGCGGCCCGCAGCAGCATCCGGTTCGCGATGGCCGTCCCCTCGCCGCACCCCGATACCGCTCCCCGTCGGTATCGGCACGACATCCGCGACCTAATACCAGAGCAGGAATCCGCGATTGGCGCCCTTGCTGAGACCAATGAGCCGTCGCTTCCTGGCTTCCGACAGAGGGACAAGTCAAGAGACGATCAGGTTAACCATCCAGTCTCCCGGGTGTACCAAGGCGCGTCCTCCGGGCCTCGATAGGGTTTGGGCAAGCCGTAGGTATCGAGGCTGATCGGGTCGAACACGAAGCCCTGGCTATTCCTGCGCCGCGCAGTCACCTACGGGGTCGCGTCCGCACCTGGAGTCGCGCAGTCGATGAGGCCCGTCGGCGACGCGACGGGAGAGGCGTCAGTCGAGGCAACGATGGACGCGATCAGCGTGGCCACCGGCGACGCCAGCGGGGAAGCAACCGGCGAGGCACCAGGTGAGGCCAGGAGCGTACCGCACAACTCCCCGCCCCCTGAGCGCTGCTCGTCCTGAGCCACGGTTAGGCCAAAGCCGGCAACGACGAGCGCACCCACGAGCACCGCGAGGACTAAGATGTGGCGCACGGCGACCCCTCCTCCGCGGCCGTAGCGCTGCCACCCACATGGTGACACACCGGCCGCCCCCGCCGATGCTGCAAAGCCCGTGCCGCCCGTGAATGGGGACGTTTCGAGTCGTCCGCGTTGTCATGCCCCGTGTCCAGCGCGACTGCCCATTCAACCCCAAGCAGGGTGCCGATGCCACCAGTTGAGGAGCGGATGGATCTCAAACATGGCGACCGAGCGCCGTCGCTTGGTGTGAACCTGGTCGCAGCATCCAGTCCGCCGACCGCGACCCCACCGGGGACCCCGTCGGCCCTTCCTCCGCCGTCCTCAACCCCTGCGGTCATCGGTGACTCTCTGGCACAGCGCTTGCGTTTGCCGTCCTGCCCCGTGAACGTACACCAGGAAGAAGGAGGAAGGCAGCGTGCAGACCATGCTGGCCGCAGGCACCCCGGTCCTGAGTCACGACGGCGGGCCCGCTCTCGGCAAGATC
>JALYMD010000348.1 GCA_030773875.1 Chloroflexota bacterium
GCCAGTGGGAGCGCGTCACTGGATCGCGCGCCCTACGGTAGCGAGCCTCCAGGTCGGCGAGGGGAAGGTGCGGGGGCACCACAAGACGTCTTGGCATTCCCTTAGTCTACATCCGGAGTCCGTATCAGCCGTGTGGCTGAAGCCGGAAGGGTCCGGGAGTTCCTGGCAGCCGCGGTGGCAGAGCGGACCTCGTTGACCAGACGTGGGGAGCGGGGTGGAGGACATGATGGACCGACCCGGCGAAATCGGACGCGGGAAGGTTGCGCTAGTTACTGGCGCAACGAGCGGGATTGGCCTCGAGTTGGCCCACCTCCTGGCCCGTGACGGTCACGACCTGGTGCTCGTGGCGCGGAACGCCGATCGGCTAGACGCCGTCTCGGCCGGCCTCCGCGAGCGGTTCGGCGGGCAGGTGACGACAATCGTGAAGGATCTGGCCCAGCCAGCGGCGATCGAGGAGATCGTGGTCCATCTTCGGCGAGGTGGGACGGCGGTGCATGTGCTCGTCAACAACGCCGGATACGCCATCTACGGCCCGTTTGCGGAAACGAATTTGCAGGATGAACTCGCGATGATGCGGGTGAACATGCTGGCAGTGACCCACCTCACCAAACTGCTTCTGCCGGACATGTTGCAGCGGCGGGACGGCAAGATCCTGAACCTAGCCTCGACGGCGGCATTTCAACCCGGCCCCTTGATGGCCGTCTACTACGCCACCAAGGCCTATGTTCTCTCCTTCTCCGAGGCAGTCGCCGAAGAGGTTCGGGGTTCCGGCGTCACGGTCACCGCCCTTTGCCCAGGCCCGACGGAGACGGGATTCCAAGAGCGGGCCGCCTTGGAGGAGTCCAGGTTGTTCAAGGGGCGTTGGATCATGGACGCCGCCACTGTTGCCCAGGCAGGCTACGCCGGCATGCTGAGAGGAAAGACGGTCGTCATTCCCGGACGCCGCAACCGCGTCCTAGCAGAGGCGAATCGATTTCTGCCTCGCACGCTTGTCACGTGGGTCGTCCACCACGCCCAGGAACGGGTAGATGGCGCGTAAAGATCGGGTTAGGGGAATGAGCGCGGGGTCCGGTCGGTGCCCCCAGAGGATGAGACCAGCCAGCGCTTCGCGACGCGGCAGACCATGGTGTAGGCCGGATCGAAGACATTGCGTAGGTCGTAGCGGACGGTCTGGCCCAGAAGGTGGCTGGCCGCGGTGGTGTCCAAGCCGTACTCCTCCGTCAGCCAGCGCAGCATCTCTGTCGTTGCGTGCTGGACGGCCTGGTCGAGCGGACGGGCATTGCCGACCGTGAAGATATCCTCGGCGTTCTCGCCCCGGGGCCAGCTGATGGATCGCCCTTTCTGGACCCGCACGGTGAACTGCATCTCGAACGACGTTTCCACGCCCGTGCCGACGATCTCACCGTCGCCCTGGATGGCGTGCCCATCCCCGAGATGGAACAGCGCACCCGGCACGAAGACGGGAAAGAAGGCGGTCACACCGGGACCGAACCCCCGGTAGTCCATGTTGCCGCCGTGCTCGCCGCTCGTCGCCGTCGAGATCGCCTGGCCGCGCGGCGGAGCGACGCCAAAGCAGCCAATCATCGGTGCGACCGGCAGCACCAGATCGCGCAAAGGCTCCGGCGGCTCCGCGAGAGCGACGGTGCCCGCCGCGTTGTCGATGGCCCAGGTGACGATCTCGCTGGAAGGCAGGTCCCGGACAAACTCGGGATCAACGATGTTCGGCGCCACGACCGAGCGAGTGAAACCGGTGTCCCGGTTTGGCGTGAGGCGGTCGATGGTCACGGCAAGCGTGTCGCCGGGCTCGGCGCCCTCAACG
This sequence comes from Chloroflexota bacterium, assembly GCA_030773875.1. The sequence goes on from JALYMD010000348.1 coordinate 1,820, forward strand.
TAGAACGGCCCCGTCATCGGGTTGCCCGGCGCCGCGAGCTGGTTCCCCCGCGCGTCGCCGCCTGCCGCATCCAGGGTCGTCGTGACCACCGTGTCTCCGTCCGCGACCCGCAGCACCGGTTCGTGAGAGCCGATGGCGTTGTGGTAACGCGTGGGATCAAAGCGGTGCGTTGCCATGAGATCCCCTCATCCTCGCCGCCCAACGCGGCGTCCACGACCTGTGCAAGGCAAGGTCGGCCGCAGGCGGATGTGGCAGCGTCATGGACGCCCGGCAGGGGCGCCCCAACGCGTCCATTGAGCCAATGAGCCTTGGTTAGGGTGAGCGGCGGACCTGCCGCTCGCCGCTAGTCTGCGGAGACGGCCGCGGGAACCGCGGCGTTGAGCGCTTGCCGGAGATCGGCGATGAGATCCGCTTCGTGCTCGATGCCGACGGAGAGGCGGACCAAGGTCTCCTCCACCTCCGCGCCCGTGCCGGCGACGCTGGCGTGGGTCATCATCCCTGGGTGCTCGATCAGGGATTCCACGCCGCCCAAGCTCTCGGCAAGCTGGAAGACTTTGGTCTGGCCCGCGACCGCCGCGGCTGCCTCGTATCCGCCTCGCGTCGTGAAAGCCACCATCCCCGAGAAGTCGCGCATTTGACGCGCGGCGATCTCGTGCCCGGGGTGTCCGGGCAGCCCGGGGTAGAAGACTCGATCAACCGCCTCGTGGGCTTGGAGGAAGGCTGCGACCGCACGAGCGTTGGCGCTATGGCGGTCCATCCGTACGCCGAGGGTCTTGATCCCCCTCAGTGTCAGCCAGCAGTCGAAGGGACCGGGCACCGCGCCGGCAGCGTTCTGATGGAACTTGAGGGATTCATAGATGTCCCGATCGTTGCCGATCACGGCGCCGCCGACGACATCTGAGTGGCCGCCGATGTACTTGGTCGTGCTGTGCAACACCAGGTCGGCCCCGTGCACCAGCGGCTGCTGGAGGTACGGCGAGGCGAAGGTGTTGTCCACCACCAGTTGGGCTTGGTGGTCGGCCAGCAGGTTCGCGACGCCGCGGATGTCGACGACCTTGAGGTAGGGGTTAGTGGGCGTCTCCACCCAGACCAGCTTGGTCTGTGGCCGGATCGCGGCTCGCACGGCCTCCAGATCGCTCATGTCGACCAACGAGAAGTCGATGCCGTAGTTACTGATCACCTTCGCCATAAGGCGGTAGGTGCCGCCGTAGGCGTCGTCCGAGAGCAGGACGTGATCGCCGGGACGGAGCAGGTACTGCATGAGGTTTTGGGTAGCCGCCAGCCCGCTGGCGTAAGCCAGCGCCCAGGCGCCGCCCTCCAGGGAGGCGAGCACGGCGTGGAGGGCACTCCGGGTCGGGTTGTCCGTTCGGGAGTACTCGAAGCCCTTGTGGACGCCGACTGCCTCCTGAACGTAGGTGCTGGTCTGGTAGATCGGGGTGATCACTGCCCCCGTCGTGGGGTCGGGGTCTTGCCCCGCGTGGATAGCGCGCGTTTCGAACTCGGCGGCGTCCCAGTCGGTTCCGGTCATGCTCAGCTTCTCCTCAGCAATGGTCGTCCGGAGCGGCGACGTCACGCCGCTTCTCGGTGAACAGCTCGCGCTCAGCGGAGCCTCAACGTCAACTTCTCGTTTGCGCCCGACCGTCGTTCGACTGCCGACGAACGACCTTCGGCAATTCCCTGTGTCCTGG
>JALYMD010000349.1 GCA_030773875.1 Chloroflexota bacterium
GACTCCTCGACGAGAGCGTTGACGACCTGGCCGATGCCTACCCCCGGGTGCCGCTGGTCCTGCTCGGCGCTGACCCAAGCTCGGACGGTCCTGGGCTGACCGGTGGCCCGGTCGCTTACCTCGCTCCCGACGCCGACGCCCTGGCGCTGGCGGCAGCGGTGCGGGGTGTCTCGCTTGGGCTGACGGTGGTCGATCCGGCGCTGACCTTGGCGGCCGGGTTCCACCCCCACGGGACGCCGCAGCCGGTTGTGGTTGGAGCCGGAGAGCCGCTGACCCCGCGGGAGCGTGAGGTCCTGAGCCTGGTCGCCGACGGGCTCCCTAACAAGGCGATCGCGCGGGAGTTGGGAATCAGTGAGCACACGGCCAAGTTCCACGTCGGCTCTCTGCTGGCTAAGCTCGGCGCCGGCAGCCGTACCGAAGCCGTGACCCTGGCGACCCGACGCGGCCTGCTCTCCGTATAGGGAGTCCCTGCGGGCGCAGGGGGAGCCTGATTCGTTCGCCGCTCAGTCTCCGGCCCAATGCTCCGGTGCATCACGTTCTGGGAGGGACGAGCAGGTCAGCGATGCCGGCTCGGCAACGATCTGGCTCGCAATGGGCAACTCCCCAGCCAACGAGCGCGCCAATTCGAGAGCCCGCTCTGCTTGGTTCGCGGTCTCCGTCTCCCCATGGAGGGCGAGGCCGTCACCCTGTGGCATGGCATAAACGATGGATGATGCGAGCGTGGGTTCTCCGTGGAGGGCGAGATCGATCCGCCCCGCGAGCGCGAGGGCTTCCCGAACGGGTTCGGTCACCCCCCCGCCGATGTAGGATTGATGAGCCGCGCCCTCGATGACGTCGCACACACCTTCCACATCCCAATGCTCAGTGTTGATCACGAGGTCCCAGAGGAGTGGATCGTCCCAATCAGCGTCGAAGACGGCGCGGTTGTAGGAGCGCTGCTCCTCGTCGCCGCGTCGCACTGCTGCCCGGGCCGCCTCGACAGAGAGCCCCCGGCTTGCGGCCAGGCGAGCGACCCGGACGACTTCGGGCGCGATGATCTTGACGCGTAGAACCCCCGGTACTCCAGCCAGGATGAGTTGGCTCCCCCCGCCGACCAGCACCACCCGGTCTTGTGCCGCAACCTCGTAGACCAGCCCTTGCACGAGCAGGAAGACCGCGCGCCGCTCGCGAGCCATGCGGTCGAGGAGAGATCCGGGGGAACCCGCGGTCGGGCTTGCCTGGATGACTCCGCGCAAGGCGTCCCCGAACTCCAACTCCCCGTAGCTCAGGTAGAGGCCGGCAGCGTCCGGCGCGTCGAGCGCCAGGCGGTCCTCATCCGCGAAATCGACGAACGCCTGTGGCAGATCGAGCCCACGTTCCCGCGCGATCGCGCGGAGTTCACGTCGCCCGACAAATCCATAATCCATGCGCTGAGCGAGCAGGGCCGCGATGCTCTGCCCGCCGCTCCCCACCTGCCGCGCCAACGCGACGACTGCCACAGCCTGCTCCTCTTCTCCGCCCGAATGCCGGCTGAACCATCTCCTACCTCGTCATCTGGACGGACGTGGTGGCTGGTCCTGGCGGTCTGTGACACCCGGCTCCGGTGGCCGAGACTGACGGCGCTCCTCGGACTCGGGGGGCTCGCCGTCCATGGTGGACGCGCCTGGTGTCGTACCGGCTTCGACGACAACCGGTTCTCCCCGGTTGGCGCGTGGATCGCGGTGGGCCACCTCCTCGATCCGCGTCCAGTCACGTCCCACCCGCTGGTACCGCTCAAACCTCGCCCGGACGAGGCGATCGATGGGTTGGGCCTGCAGGGTGTCCAGGTGGCGGACGATCGCGTCCTGGAGGATGGCCGCCGCCGCGTCCGGGTCACACCGCGCTCCGCCGGAAGGCTCCGGGACGATGGCGTCCACCACACCGACTTGGCGCAGATCCGGGGCGACGAGACGAAGATTCGGAGCGATCTCGGCAGCGCGACTGGCGTCGCGGTACAAGATGGCAGCCGCACCCTCCGGGGCGATCACGGAATAGATTGCCTGTTCCTGCATGAGCACGCGGTCGGCAAGCGCCAGAGCCAGGGCACCGCCACTGCCGCCCTCCCCGATCACCACTGCCACCGTGGGCGTCTGCAGTCCGCTCATCAGCGCCAGAGTCTCCGCGATCTCCCCGGCAAGGCCCCGCTCTTCTGCCTCCACACCTGGGTAGGCGCCAGGTGTGTCCACCAGGGTCACGACCGGCAAACCTACTCGGGCGGCAAGTCGCATCAGCCGCTGGGCCTTCCGATACCCCTCGGGGTACGGGCGGCCGAAATGACGCCGGGCCGCGTCTTCGCCGTGGCCCCGCTCCATCCCGACAATGGCGAGCGGCCGACCATCCAGCAGCCCCACCCCTGCCACGATCGCTGGGTCGTCGCCCGACTCCCGATCACCGTGCAACTCCACGAAGCCTTCAGTCATGCGCTCGATGTAATCCAGAGCTGTTGGGCGCTCTGGGTCACGGGCACGCTGCACGATCTCCCACGGGCTCAGGCGTGGGGCAGCGGCATCGGGCTCCATGGGATGATCTGCTGGCTTGCGCCGGGCCCGGGGCGCATCGAGCGTGTCGAGCAGGGTACCCAGGTAGGCGCGAAGCCGCCCCCGATCCACCACGTCATCGATCATCCCGTGGGCGAGCAGGAACTCGGCAGTATGCGAACCTGGCGGCAGCGCGACGCCCAGCGTCTGTTCCACCACCCGTGGCCCGGCGAACCCAATCAAGGCTGCCGGCTCCGCCACAATCACGTCTCCAAGACTGGCGAACGAGGCGAACACACCGCCGGTGGTAGGGTTCGTCAACACCGAAAGGTGCGGCACGCCCTCGTCGTGGAGGCGCTGGATCGCGGCGGCGGTCTTGGCCATCTGGAGGAGGGAGAGGATTCCCTCTTGCATGCGAGCGCCGCCGCTGGCTACCACCGTCACCAACGGTTGTCGTTCCCGCCGTGCCGCCTCTGCCGCGCGGGCCACCTTCTCCCCAACCACCACGCCCATGCTGCCGCCCATGAAGCCGAAGTCCAGCACCGCCAGGCTCACCCGGTGCCCGCGCAGCTTGCCAGTGCCGGTCACGGCAGCATCGGTGAGGCCCGTCTGCTCCCGCTGCGCGACGAGGCGGTCCCGGTAGGGAAGATCATCGGCGAAGTCGAGCGGGTCGTCCGAGACCAGATGTGCGTCCGTCTCCCGGAAGGTGTCCGGGTCGACCAGCCGTGCCAGCCGCTCACGCGCCCCGAGGCGAAAGTGGAACCCGCAGTTGTCGCAGACACGGTGGCGGACATAGCGCGGCGCGCCCGCGAGGAGAGCCCGGCAGACCGGGCAGGTGGGAGGCGATGCCCCAGTCCAGGATGCGCTGACGGGTGGGAGATCCGCCACGCGCGGGGAACGGGAACGAAAGGCAAGGAATCGCCTCATTGGTCTGCTCACCTCCTTCCCGGGGCCGGTACGATACCATGCCGTGACGCCGCCGACGGATGCTGAACTGCGGGGGCGCAGGGATGGACGTTTCTCGCGACGACTCGGCCCCGCTGCCGCCCCGCGTCACGTCGTCCGGATTGGGAGGGGCTTGAGTGACGTCGGGTCTGCTCACTGCTGCGCTCGTCGAAACCTACACGATGGTCAAGGGTCAGACAGAGGGATTGACCCACCCGGACAGCTTGCGGGTGCCGACGTTCGGCGGCAACTGTGCCAACTGGGTCCTTGGGCACATCGTGGTCACGCGGATGAACGTCCTGTCCCTGCTCGGCGAGCAGCCGACGTGGACGTGCGCCGAGTCCCAACGGTATATCCCCGGTTCCCGGCCCACCACCGGCTCGGAGGGGCTGGAAGTGGAGCGTCTCATCGAGGACCTGCATCGCACCCAGGAACACCTCCTGCCTGCCCTTGCTCAGCTCACCCCGGAGGTGCTGGCTTCTCCCGCAGGAGAGAAAACGCTGGGTGTCGAGCTGCACAGGTACGCGCTCCACGAGGCCTTCCATGCAGGGCAGCTCGAGCTGCTGCGAGGGATGACCGGCAGCTGATGCCCTGAAACCTTTGGCGAACGCGGGAGCGGGACGCTCATCATCCGCCATCGGCTCCCCTCGACCAGAATGGGGGGCGGCAGGACACTGACGCTGCCGTGCGGGCTCTCCGCTGATCCTGCCAACCCCGAGCATCAGGAGCGCCATTCGTGCACGATCAACCCATCGATCGAGAGGTGATCCGCTCGCTGGCTCGCCTCCGTCCGTGCCTCGATATCACGTTCGCGGAGGGACGAGCCGCTGATCCGGCGGCCTGGAACGCCTTCACGGCGCGCCTGGAGACCCACTTCCCGGCGCTCTTTGGGCCAATGCTCCGCCTCTATGGTGGCCGGTACGACTTCTTCTACTACCTCGAGCGCTCCCTGGAGCTAGCGGCGCGTTCCTGGCTAGATCGCCCGGTCGCACTCCGGGCACTGGATGAGGGGCGGGAGGCTGACCCTGCCTGGTTCCAGTCCGAGCAGATGATGGGCGCCGTCTGCTACGTGGATCTCTTTGCCGGGAATCTGGCTGGACTCCGCGAGCGGATCCCGTACCTACGCGAGTTGGGCATCACCTATCTCCACCTGATGCCGCTTTTTCTTGCCCCGGAGGGCAACAGCGACGGCGGCTACGCAATCAGCGACTACCGCCAGGTCGCCCCCCATCTCGGCACGATGGATCAACTCGCGGATCTCGCCACCGATCTGCGCGGGAACGGCATCAGCCTGGTGCTCGACTTCGTCTTTAACCACACCTCCGACGAGCATCCCTGGGCGCGCGAGGCGATCGCCAATCCGGACGACTAGGACGCCAACGCCTACCTGATGTTCCCGGACCGCACCCTCCCGGACGCCTACGAGCGAACGCTGCGAGACATCTTCCCAGAGCAGCGTCCGGGCAGCTTCACTCAGCGCCCGGATGCCGCGCGCTGGGTCTGGACCACCTTCAACAGCTTCCAGTGGGACCTCAACTATGCCAACCCTGAGGTCTTCCACCGGATGGCTGGCGAGATGCTCTACCTGGCGAACCAGGGCGCGGACGTGCTTCGGCTGGATGCTGTCGCCTTTGTCTGGAAGCGGCTCGGCACCCCGTGCGAGAGCCTGCCGGAGGCACACCTGATCGTGCGGGCGTTCAACGCCCTGGCGCGTATCACCGCCCCGGCCTTGCTCTTCAAATCCGAGGCGATTGTCCATCCGGACGAGGTGGCCTCATACATCGCTCCGGTGGAGTGTCAGCTTTCCTACAACCCGCTGTTGATGGCGCTGCTCTGGGAGACGCTGGCCACGCGAGATACTCGCCTGCTACGGGCCTCCCTGCACGACCGCTTCCGGATTCCACCGGGGTGCGCATGGGTCAATTACGTCCGCAGCCATGACGACATCGGGTGGACCTTCGATGACGGGGACGCGGCTCGGGTCGGCATCAACGGCTTCGACCACCGGCAGTTCCTGAACGCGTTTTACGCGGGTCGTTTCCCGGGCAGCTTCGCGCGCGGCGTGCCCTTCCAGGAGAACCCCCGCACCCGGGACGCCCGGATCTCCGGCACCACCGCTTCGCTGGCCGGTTTGGAGAAGGCGTTGCGCGAAGAAGGGCCGGCGGAGGTTGACCTCGCCGTCAAGCGGATCTTGCTCCTCTACGGGATCGTGCTCTCGATCGGTGGGATCCCGCTGCTCTACCTCGGCGACGAACTGGCGACCTGCAACGACTACGGCTTCCGTGAGGACCCGGCCAAAGCCACCGACAGCCGCTGGGTCCATCGCGTTGCCCTGGATCCGATGGCGCTCGCTCGCCGGACGGACGCGATCACTCCGGAGGGCCGGGTGTTCACCGAGCTTGCCCGCCTGATCGGCATCCGGCGGACGAACCCTGTTTTCGGGGGGGCGGAGACCGAGATCGTGGATCCGGGCAACGACCACGTCTTCGGCTACGTCCGGCACGGTGG
>JALYMD010000350.1 GCA_030773875.1 Chloroflexota bacterium
GGCCGTGTAGGCCACCTCCTGATCCTGTGCCACGACACGATGCACCGTCGCCATCACCATCAGCACCACGATGGTGCATGCCCAACCTGCTGCTTTCCTCATGATCCTCATTCCCCCTCTCGCCCGCTGCTGCCTAAGTGAGAACAACTGCTCGTCACGTCCACGTTCTCCGGACCCGCCCTTCACCTGCGTGCCATGTCATAGGGGCGGACCGGGCCGTGGCCGCTAGCCCGCTGGCCCGTTCGCATCTCGCAACACGATTGTACGGGGTCGGCATGGTTCGTTCGGCCGGCCATGCGATGGAGTCGCCACCCCGACCAGTTCCGGCCACCCTGGCGCGTAGGACGCGCCGCCAGAACGCCCTGCCCTCGCTCGGTCCGATGTCGCCCCCAAGACCTCCCCCATCCCGTCGAGCGCCACCTCGACCGTGACGACGACTGCCATAAACCCCACCCAGCCGTCGTGCTAGGCCGTGATGAAGGGGCGTCCAATCTGACGCACTGCCGGCTAACCTGGCTCTTGCTGACGCCCTCCAGCCCAGCGCCTTGACCCGCTCGTCCACCCGCCGGGTCGAGACGCCGGTGATGTCGGCGCCCTGGACCACCAACAGAGCCCGCTCGCCTTGGGTGCGCGGCGCCACCACCGACGAGACGGAGCCGCCATCGCGCTCCCGCAGCATGCGCAAGGGGATCGTCTCCACCCGGGTGTCTCGGGCGCGCTCCCAAGCCCCGTCGCGCTCCGGGGTGCGCTGGGGCCGCCCGGGGCCTAGGTGCGCCGCGACGACCAGGCGCCATCTTCGGCCAGCACCGCCCGAATCAGGCCCATCTCCGGCATGTCTTCCGCCCGCACGGCCGGTAGGTCGTGGACGGTCCCCTGGCGCGAGAGGACCATGACCACCGCCGCCGTCAGGAAGAGCCGGTCTGAGGAAGTCGCAGGTCGGCCGCGGCGCGGGACCGGGACGGCATCAGGACCAGGTCGACGAGGGCGAGCAGCAGCACGTGACGCGAAGCGGGTACCGTAGCGAGGCCTTTATGAGTCATGCGGCACAAGCACCCTCATGATACAGGCCGACCCCATCGACCACCCATCGGCGCGGTCGTTCTTCACCACATGTATGACCAGACCTCAGTGAGTCCGCATCGACGGTGATGCCGACTCGGCGAGGAGAGCACCTTCGGCCAGAGCACCGCAATCCGCGCCGATATCGGCACGCCGATCATGATCCGTTGGCGCGCCCGGATCGAGAGCCACGTCCCGTTCCCTGCCGCCTGCGGGACAAGCACCAATGGTGGCAAAAACACCCACGTCGGCGACGGGAATCTTGTCCACAGGCTGGTCATCATTGGGGACAATCCTCCTCCGGCGGGGATCACGTGGTCGTCTTCCGAGCGACTGCGGAGGAGAAGGCCAGGGTCTGCGCCGGCGCAGACCGTCGTCCGCACCCAGGAAGAAGCCGATAGGCTTCCCCGCCGCCGATCTGGAGTCGGGCAAAGGGACCGTGAGGAAACCAGGTATCGGCGATATCTTCGGTGCCACTGGCCTAGCGCAACCCCTTCGCTAGGCACTCCTCCTTGATACCCACCCCGATGAAGCCGCCTCTTGCCGCTGCCACCTGGGATGTCGGCGCTACGCTCAAATCGCGGTAGGATGGAGACCCATGTGGACTCGGTCGTCAGCACCGTGAAGCGGGGTTCGGATCCCCGGAGGGATATCCTCGGTGAATCTCGACTTCCTGGTCAGGCGCCTCATCCAGATGATCCCGCTCTTGATCGCCATCTCGATCCTGGGCTTTTCGATGATGCACCTCGCGCCCGGTGGTCCTCTCGCGCTCTACACGCTCAATCCCTCCGTCACGGCCGAGGACGTGGCGCGGATCGAGGAACTGTGGGGGCTGAACGAACCACTCCCGGTCCAGTACCTCACCTGGGCGAGCAACATGTTCACCGGGGACTTTGGCAACTCCTTCCGCGGCGGTGCCGAGGTGCGCCACCTGATCGTCGAGCGCATCCCCGCCACGGTCGAATTGATGG
>JALYMD010000351.1 GCA_030773875.1 Chloroflexota bacterium
TACAATCGGGCGCGGCCCCACAGCGCCCTCGGCTACCGGCCGCCTGAGGAGTTCCGGGTGGCGTTCGACGAGGCCGTGATCAGGCGGCAGGAATGGGTCGGACTCTCATAATCCATGGACCACACAATGGGGGCAGGTCAATCAAGGTTGGGCTGGTCCATGCTCAGTTCGAGACCATTCATCCGTTCGAGGATGGCAACGGGCGCGTTGGACGATTGCTCATCACGTTTCTACTTACCCAGAGCACGATCTTGCGTCGTCCCTTGCTTTACTTGTCCTTCTACTTCAAGAGGAATCGGGCGGAATACTATGACCGTCTACAAGCGGTTCGGGACCGTGGCGACTGGGAGGGATGGCTCAAGTTCTTTCTCCGCGGTGTGTTCGAAGTGTCGAAGGAGGCAACTGAGACCGCGCGGCAGATCGTTCAGATGCGGGAGGAACACCGATCGCTGATTCGCAACCAAATGGGCCGCAGCTCGGGCAAGGCGTCTGACTTGCTGGAGTCCCTCTATTTCCGGCCATTTGTCTCCGTCCAAGATGTGGTGAACATTACCCAGCTGAGCCCCCCCAACGCGAACCGCTTGGTGGGACGACTGTGTGACCTGGGGCTTCTCTCAGAGTTCACCGGTCAGCGGCGCAACCGTCGGTTCATGTACGAGCCGTATGTTTCTCTGTTAGTGTCTCCCGACGTTTAGCGGCTTCTCAGCACGTCGGTTGTCGGTGTGGTGCTGTCTTGGTGGCAGCACCGATGGCATGTTGACCTTGGCAACAGTGTGAGAGGCGGATGAGCAAGAAGAAGCCGGGGAAGCCTGAAACACTCGGGATCTGCGTCTACTGTGGTCAGTCGGGGCGGGTTGAGCCGGACCATGTCGTGCCTTGCACGCTCTTCCTCCATGGGAATCAGTCCAAGTGGACGGTGCCGTCCTGCCGCAGCTGCAATGTTCGCAAGAGCGCCGGTGAGTCCGACCTGCGCGACTACGTCGTCATCGACAAGGACGGAAGCCGTCATCCCCAGGCGTTGCGGCTTCTCCCCCTCATAGAGAAAGCAGCGGTCAAAGGTTTCTCTAGGATCGCACTCGCGGTGATGGATGCGGAGGACAAGCCACTAATCACTCCGGCCGGCATCTATCTAGGCCACTTCCCGACCACGACGATTGACGATGGTCCCATGCTGCGGAGCCTAGAGATGATGGTGCGGGGCTTGTACTTCCTCGAAATGAAGCGGATCCTACCAGTGAACTGTCCTGTCGAAGTCAAGCGGGTTGATCGGTACCGATCTCCCGAGATCGCAAACAGGATGGCTAAATTGCCCCACCGGGGGCCACACGCCCTGCGAGACGATATCTTCTGGCGACTTTCAGTTCACACTGAGGACGCGCTGGGAAATCCAGATGATCTGGCACAGGTTGCGGATGTCAGCATCTGGTTACTCTGCTTCTTCGACCAAGTGCTCTTCTTCGGGCAGACCGGATCACGCGCTCCCCACAAGGACAAGCAAGTTCCGGTCGAGGACTTGGTGGGGCCGAACCGATTGACGTTGCGCACTTGAACTTCACCACCCCCAACCCCCTCCCCGACCACGCCCCCAGCCGCACTCGCCCCAGGGCCCCATCCGGCCAGCTGTGCACTTCTAGCGGCACTTAGTGCGTCGGTCGCCGGTGTGGTGCCACCTCGATGGTGTTGCTTCTTGCCACCCTCAGTCAGGCACGCTGGTTCGAAATCCCCCTCCCACGCTAAGGGTTTTTCCCCTTGGATGTGGCCCAACCATTGTCTAGTTTGGACGCACCGATATCTGTCATCACCGATATCTGTCATCCACGAAAGGCGCAAAGGAGCACCATCATGGACATCGGAAAATTCTTTAGCTTCCACGGTCGTATTGGTCGCGGGGCGTTCTGGGGACTCAGCTTCCTCGGTGCCTTCGTCGGGTTTGGTGGGAGCGCTGCCCTCGGCTACTTCGATTCGACCTTCAGCGAGGGCAGCACGACCTACAGCCTGCTTGCACTCCTAGCCCTCGTTCTTTTTCCTGTGGGCTTCGTGATCCAACTGGCGACGAGCGTCAAGCGCTGGCATGACCGTGGCAAGTCGGGCTGGTGGGTCCTGATCAGCTTGATCCCAATCATCGGAACGCTGTGGTCCTTGATCGAGCAGGGGATCCTTCCCGGCACGGATGCCTACAACGAGTACGGTACCCCCGGTAGCGGCTCGCCATTCGGAGGCGGATCGCACGCCGTCCGCACCGACACCCTCGCGCGAATGAGGTCCTAGGTCCAACCCGTCAGGTGAGAGCGAGCGCGGCGGCAGCATTCCCTCGCGCTCATACTGCACGGCTCCCACTGGCACGTCATCGAGCTATCCTGGCCAGCATGAGCATCTCCAATCATCCTCCTACCCCGGACGCTCGCTCCGGTTGGCGTCCGGTCCTCGCCGTGGCCGTGGCGTTGCTGGCCGGCCTAGCCGCCGCCGATGGAGTGCCCCTCGCCGTCGCCATGCTTGCCCTGCTGGGCCTCGCGGCAGCCGCGTTGGGCGGGGGCATGGCCTTTCGATCCGGGGAGTGGTTCGTGACGGTGCTCGGGATGGCGAACATGGGGATCGCCATCGGCGCCCTGCGCGACGGGGAGATCAGGGGCGAGATGGGCCTCCTCTTTGCCGCGATGCCGGTGCTGGCGCTCTGCGTGGGAGTGGGGGTCGCCGTTGGCCTTGCCCGATCCCGTCAATCCCGGGAATGAGCACAGGCCGCCATCGGTTGGGGACCGCCGTATGATGGCGGCGGAGGGGGATGGGTCCTGCCCCTCCGCTCGAAGGCGCCGTTCCAGCGCCCCATCGAAGGAGACTGTCGTGCAGGACGGTGCCACGACCGTACCCCCTCTCTCCGACCGGGCCGGGATCACCGACGCGGTGCGCGTCCAGATCCTGGCGACCGAGCATTGGAGCCTGCTGGCTACCCGCGGCATGACCTGGAATGAGATGTTCAGCCGTGCGGGCATGTACCTGACGGTCCTCTCCGCCGCGACCGTGGCATTGGCGCTGGTCGCTCAAGCCACGGAGTTTGGCTCCGGATTCCGCCTTTTCGCGCTGCTGGTGCTGCCGGTCGTCCTTGTCCTCGGTATAGGGACCCAGCTTCGGGTGGGCGACGCCCGGTCGGAGGACGTCTGGCTGATCGTTGGCATGAACCGCCTGCGCCGCGCTTACCTGGAATTGGCGCCGGAGCTGGAACCCTATTTCGTGACCGGCCACCACGACGACGTCGCCGGGATCATGCGGACCTATATGATCGACGTGATGCAGATGCCGGGCTCGGGGGCCCGGATTACCCCCGGGCGCGTGCTGGCCAGTACGCCAGTCATGGTCGGCATCATCAACGGTGCGGTGGCCGGCGTGCTGGCCGCTCTGGTCGCCGAGGCGCTCGGCAGCCTGACGGCCCTCTCGGCGGCAGTGGGGTTCGCGGCTGGCCTGACGTACGTGGTGGCGTTTGCCACCTTTCCCCTGCGGCAGGTCGCCCGCGTCCGCCGGGAGTGGCGCCCGAGCTTCCCCAGCCCGGTACCCGACGGGCAGTGATAGGCGCGCGCAACAGGTTCGCGCCCACGGACTAGGCGTTTTCCCCCTGGCCCCTCGTTGACCCGTGCCCTACGCTGGAATCTTCACGATCAGCATGGGTCTGGCCCACTGGGAGTTGGGCGCACGGACGGAGGCACGGGCATGAATCGCTCTGGACGGCGGCCGGCGTCGGCCACGGAGCGCGAGGCAGCGCAGCGGTTAGTTGATAGCGTCATGGCTGAATCGGGCCGGCGCGGCCGGGATTCCTTGCTGCCCTTCTCGGTCATGATCGCGCTCGTGACTCTGGTACTCCTCGCCGTCGTCCTCTTTTTCCCCGCTCTCCTGTTTGACGATCTCCTGCGTGGGAACGGAGAGGGAAACGTGGTGGATCGCTTGACCCGCGTGCTGGCCTTCGCCACCCCCGCGGCCGGCTTCATCGTTGGCCTCGGCTGGGGGTCTACGGCAGAGAGCGCCTCCGCCCTTATCTGCTCAGTACCGGCTCCCTCATCGCCTGGGTACTGCTCAACAGGGAGCCGCTCGATCTCGGCCGGGATCAACTGCCGGCCTTCGCCGCGATGCTGGGCGGCCTCGTGATCGGGTTCCTGCTTACCCCTCAACGGGCCAGGTGACCCATCCCTCGGTTCCCTAGCCGTCAAGCGAAGCTGACCACCCAACGACCGAATTGCGGCAGGTCGGCTCTCCCGCCCGCCCGGCTGCGGCTTCCTCAAGGGGTGACAACCGAGAAGCGACAGCCGCGATCTCCTCGCCTTTTCGGACCAACGCTGGCTTGAAACCGGACGGCTCGGCGGTATCTACCCACGAATCAGCGCATTCCATGGCTACAATGCGAATTGCCGACGAAAGGAATACAAGGCCATGGCGAGTTCCTGGGCGAACGGAATGGAGGGGGCTCCAGACTGGATCGGCCGATACCTGCACCTCCTCGGCGTGGAGGATCCCAAGCCCAATGTGGACACCTTGCGCCGGCTTTCCCGAGCGCACCTTCTGGCCGTCCCATTCGAGAACGTCTCCTCGATCCTCCGCCGCCGGGCGAACCTCGGGCAGCCGGTTCCACCGCTTAACCCGGAGGCCCTCTTGGCCGCCTGGGAGCAGAAGCGGGGCGGCGGGCTCTGCTTCGAGGTGGCCGACACGTTCAATCGGCTGCTGGTCGCGCTCGGCTTCCGATCCCGGGTGGTCCTGGGGTTCATCACCTTTCTCGGCTCGCACCAGGCGAACCTCGTGGAGGTGGCCGGGCGTCGGTATCTCGTGGACGTCGCCAACGGGGCGCCCTTCTTCGAGCCGATCCCGCTCGACCGCCCCATCGAGGTCCGCCGCGCCGGCCTGGCCTACCGCTTCTATCCCGGCGACGCGCCGGAGACCTGGGCGCAGGACCGCTGGATCGAGGGTGCCTGGGCACCCTTCTGCCTCTACCATCTGGGGCCGCCCGATCCGCGCCAGCGCCAGGCCGCCTATCAGCGCCACCACACACCGGGGGAGGGTTGGGTTGTCGGCCGCCTGACGCTCGCCCGCTGCACGGAGGACGCGGTCTACCGGCTTCGCGACCAGGAGTTCACCCGTTTCATGGCGGAGGGCAAGCACACCGAGCACGTGACGGAGCCGGCTGCCCGGTCCCGCCTGGTCGCTGACGTGTTCGGCCTGCCGGGTCTCCCCGTCGAGGATGCGGTGCGCGCGCTCACCGACCTCCAGGTCGCGCCCGTTCCGTAGGTCTCCGCCACCGAGGCCGTTGTCGCCCACCTCACCAACGCGTCCGAGAAACACGTGGGGAATACCTGTGGCTGAACATCGAACGAGATTGAGGGGGTAAGCGGGTTCTCTCGTCACGTCAGCCGTTCTTGGTCGGCCCTTTCGTTCAGGCGTTCGCGATTCGGTCCAGTGGCCCGCCGCGGAGGGATTGACCGGCAATCGCGCGCTGCTCGTTGTCGCGCACCCTCGGCTCGTAGTGCGCAAAGAACACCTTGCCGACCAGCTCGCGCCGGCTGCGCACGCCTGTCTTGTCGAAGACGCTCTTGAGGTGTTGTTGGACGGTCTGCCTCGAGACTGCCAGGCGCTCGCCGATCTCCCCCGTCGAGTTGCCCTGCAGCACCAGCCGGGTGACATCCTGCTCCCGCTCGGTCAACCCGTAGGCAGCCATGAGCAGGGTCGAGATGCGGGCAGGGTGAGCAGGCTCGACGATGACCGCAACACGCCGCGCGCCGCTGCCCACGAGGGCGGCCTCGTGGAGCACCATCCAACGGCCGGCACGCGAGAGCACCCGGGAGAGCGCGATCTCACCCGGGACCTCCATGTTCTCGGCGGTGCGCAGGGCGCGACCGGCCACCGCCAGCACCGACGGCGGAAGCCTCCGGTGCGCCTCCCAGTCGCCATCGGGCAGCTCCGCGAGCCACCGCTCCACGCCGGGAGTCAGTGACTCGACGCTCCAGTCCTCCCTGAGGACGACCAACCCGGGAGCCTCCGGCCCATCGGGATCGGTGGCCTCACCGACGAGCAGACCCCGCCGCGCACCCTCGGCTAGGTACGGCGACACCTCGCGCAGGAAGCGACGTTCGTCGGGATCAAACTGGGGTCGGCCAGGCTCGCGGTAGAGACCGAGCACACCCCAGGTGTCGCCCGCCCGCGTGCGCAGGGCGACGAACAGCTCCTGATCTCCACCGTAGGGACGCACGTAGAGATTCCAGCCGCGGCTGCGGGTCGGGTCGCCGCCGGTCGCCTCATGCAACGTCGAGATGCCCCGTTCCGACCGGGCGACGTCGGCGAGTTTGTGGAAGTCGTCCTGGAAGTACTCGTGCGCCAGCCACTCCGGAGGCAGCTCTATAAACTCGGTCTGGTAGTGGCTCGTGACCAGGAGCGATGCCGGGTCGAGCGTGAACCAGCAGGGCGTCATGTAGTGCGGCACGACCCTCGCCACGACCTCGGACACCTCCCGCCAGAACGTGACGAGATCGTGGCCCTGGCTGGCCAGCCGCGCGATCGTGTCCCTCGCTCGCTGCTTCGCGTACCCGCTCATGAGCGCATGCTACCCCCTGAAGAAGGCCGCGAATATACCAGTTTTCTGGAATGGACGGCCTAAATCGCCACCCCTACCATCGGTCGTGTATCAGCCGCAGCAAAGGAGGAGCGGTGGCAGAGAAGACAGGCGACGCCGCGAGCGAGCACATGCTTGGTCCTCCCGACCCCGTCGTTGTCGGTGGAGCGCGAACACCGGAGGAACTCGAGACGTTGTTCGAGGACGCCCTGCTGATCCGGGACCCTGCGTCGCTGGCCACGCTGTTTGAGGAAGCGGCCGTGCTGGTCACGGGCGATGCCCAGCCGGCACGCGGCGGCGAGGAGATCGCGCGGTTGGCACTGGCGACCTGGGAAGGTGACCGCACCTACGTGGCGGAACCGCGGCGCGTCGTGCAGGCCCGTGACATCGCGCTCATCGTCGTTGAGCGAGGCGTCAACGTGGCGCGCCGGGATCGAAATGGCACCTGGCGGTA
Source organism: Chloroflexota bacterium (assembly GCA_030773875.1). The sequence continues at coordinate 7,035 of JALYMD010000351.1, forward strand.
CGCGGTCCTGCTCAAGTCCGTCGATGATTAACTGAGAGGAGAACGCAGTGACACGGGAGATGAGCCAAGCCCAGACGCTGCAGCCGGTGGCCGTTGCCAAGGACGCGGGGGAGGCTCGCTGGTGGTTCGACAGTCTCGCCGTCATCAAGGCGACCGCCGCCGATACCGGCGGCCAGATGACAATCATTGAGGTCACGGAGCCGCCAGGGGTCCAGGGACCACTGCACGTGCATCACCGGGAGGATGAGGGGTTCTGGATTCTTGAGGGAGACGCGACCTTCGAGGTCGGCGACGCGATCATCGAAGCCCACGCGGGCGACTATGTCTTCGGCCCGCGCGACATCCCGCACCGCTACATGGTCGGCGACGCCGGCTGCCGGATGCTGTTCATCATGACCCCCGGCGGCTTCGAGGATCTGGTCATTGCGATGAGCGAGCCTGCTCGCAGCCGTACCCTCCCCCCGCCGTCCGACCAGGAGCCGGATTGGGAGCGTGTGGCCGCCATCGCCAAAGCGCACGGGGCAGAGCTGCTCGGCTGACGTAACAGCAGCCGAGCCGGTGAGGAGGACGGTGCCGCACCCAGCAAACCGTCACGCTCTAGTCACCTGCCTGTCGTACCCGATCGCTGGCTAATCCCACCAGAGGAGGTCGTCGATGTTGGTTGCGCGTCAGGTCTTCCAGGCCAAGTACGGCCGCGGCGACGAGTTGGTCGCCCTCTTCCAGGAGTTGAACACGCGGATGGGTGAGGCGAGCGGGACGGCACCGCACTTCCGCATCCTCACCGACGTCTCTGGCCCGTTCTTCACCGTCGTCACCGAGGTCGAGGTCGAGAGCCTCGCTGCCTGGGAGGGGTCGTTTCGCGAATCAATGGCTCGCCCCTGGATGGGCGAGTGGTTTGGTCGGATGATGCCGCTGGTCGAGTCCGGCAGCCGCGAGTTCTACACCATCGTCGAGTAGCCGTTGTTTCTCTCTAGGTGGGCTCCGCACATCGCAGGTAGCAGGGGAATGTGATGACCCCGGAGGACCGACTGGTCCCCAGGCGCACGGATAGACAAGGATAGACAAGGTGTAGCGATGGGTGAGTCGAGCTATACAGATGACGTCAGCGGCCACTACACGGCCGGTGATCTGGGCGAGAAGATCCTCGCGAGCCTGCGTGCCGCCGGCAAGAACACCGACGCGCTCCAGGTCGAGGATCTCGCGCAGATCGACCAACTCCACTCTGGTGGGGCGCACGCGACCCGGACGTTGATCGGGCGGGCGAGCATGCAGCCGGGGATGCGCGTACTCGATGTCGGCGGCGGCCTGGGCGGCCCGGCGCGCCTGATTGCCCATGATGCGGCCTGCACCGTGACCGTGCTGGATCTTTCCGAGGAATTCTGCCGGGTCGGAGAGATGCTCACCGCACGCGTCGGCCTCACCGGTCGCGTGACCTTCCAGCATGGGAGTGCGCTCGACATACCGTTCCCGGATGGCGCGTTCGACTGGGTTTGGACCCAGCACTCGACGATGAACATCGTGGAGAAAGAGCGACTCTACCGGGAGATTTACCGGGTGCTGCGGCCGGGTGGCTCGCTTGCCATGCAAGAAATGATGGCGGGACCGGTACAGCCAATCCACTTCCCCGTCCCATGGGCGCGCGATCCTTCGATCAGCTTCCTCTGGCCACCGGCGAAGATCCGCGCGTCGCTCACGGAGATCGGTTTTCGCGAAGCGGAATGGGTCGATGAACGGGAAGCGGTACTCGCCAACCTGCCGGCACCGGCATCGGGCCAGCCGGAAACGGGGTCGCCTGCGGTCGCCGCGCAGGTGTTGTTCGGCCCCCAACTACTCGAAATGGTGCAGAACGTCGGGCGCAACCTGCGGGAAGATCGCCTCGCCCTCGTGCAGGCTGTGTTTGAGAAATCGTGACCCACACCGGGAGCCGTGAGGTGAAAGCGGTGCGGGGTGACGAACGTGAGATAGCTCGGCTGCGTGGATCTGCATGCACCGGTCCACCGGTTGCCTCGCGGCCAGCAGGGCTGCGGCATCCCCTTGGCTTCCGGCTTGGCTTCCGGCCCGATATCTCTCGGACGGTCGTGGTGCGCCGCGAGAGTGACAGCACCTGTCGACCAATACTGTTTCTCACCCTGTCTCGGATGCCATGACGAGGCGTGGTCGTGGGACCGCAGAGCAGACCCCTCGCATCTCGCATGAGGTCAGACTGCTCGCGAAATCCCCGTCCCATCTCCCACCGGCGTCTCCTCAGCCTGCGGCGCTGTCGTGCTTGGAGGAGTGGAGTGGTGGGGTGGGTGCTCCAATCAATGGGGTGACCGTGGTGGCAACGGGCATCGAGGAGACGGTCTCGCTCGGCGTTGCCGACAGCAATGCAGGGACCGTGCCGGAGATGGGAGATGGGGCCAGAGTGGGAGTCCTGCCCGGCGCAGTCCGCTCCGTCATCGCCGGGGCGCCGCCGCCCGCTTGACTCCTGATAAACGCGCCGGCCCCCAAGGCCGCAAGCAGCGCGACCAGCACAACAGCGGAGGTCGTCTTCTTCGACATAGACACTCCGCGACGCACCGTTCCGAAGCGTGGTGGTGCCAAAGTCTATCATCGGCCGGTCCCACGTCTGGCACGCGCCGCTCAGACCGACTCATACGGACTCCGGATGTAGACTAAGGGAATGCCAAGACGTCTTGTGGTGCCCCCGCACCTTCCCCTCGCCGACCTGGAGGCTCGCTACCGTAGGGCGCGCGATCCAGTGACGCGCTCCCACTG
>JALYMD010000352.1 GCA_030773875.1 Chloroflexota bacterium
TCGTCGCCGTGGCGGCGGTGGACGGCGACGATCTGGGCACCCATGGCCTCGGCGCGGGTGCCGGGGCGGTCCTGGACGCGGCGCACCGGGTCTTCGCGGCGGAGCGCGAGCAGCTCCTGGTAGAGGCGGTAGAGGCCCGCGTTGGCCTCCCGCTCCTTGAGGTTGAGCTTGGAGCGGCGGAAGGTCTCCTCCGCTTGCGGGTCGGGGATGCCTTCGCGTAAGGCGGGATCGGCGAAGGCGCGGAAGCCCTTGAACTCTTCCCGCCGGCCGGCCGTGACGAGCTTGCCCAGCTCCTCCTCGTGGTCGGTGAAGTACATGAAGGAAGCGGAGGCGGCGAACTCCTGGCCCATGAAGAGGAGGGGCGTCTCCGGCGCGAAGAGCAGCAGCGCGGAGGCGACGGCGTAGCGGCCGGGGTCGATGTCGTGGTGGATGCGCTCGCCGTAGGCGCGGTTGCCGACCTGGTCGTGGTTCTGGATGTTGAAGACGAAAGCGGTGGCCGGCTCGTCCGTGACGCGGGCGCCCTTGGGCTTGCCGGTGGTGAGGGTGGGCTGGCCCTGGTAGACGAAGCCGCCGGTGATGGCGCGGGCGATGTCCTCGGTGGTGCCCGCGTGGTTGTCCAGGTAGCCGCCGCGCTCGCCGGTTAGGTGAACGCGGACCTCGTGGTGGAAGTCGTCGGCCCAGACGCCGTCGAGGCCGTAGCCGCCGCGGTCGATGGGCCGGATGGTGCGGACCTCGTTGCGGGCCTCCTCCGCGATGATCACGATGGGGCGCGCGGCGGCAGCGCGGGCGCGCTCGCCGAGTTCCTGGAGGAGGTGGACCGGGCTGTCGTCGACGATCGCGTCGGTGGCGTCGAGCCGGAGGCCATCGAGGTGGAACTCGGTGAGCCAGTAGCAGGCGTTGTCGATCGCGAAGTCGCGGACGCGGCGGTTGTTGGGGCCGTCGTAGTTCAGGGCGTCGCCCCAGATGGTCTTATGGCGGTCGGTGAAGTAGTCGTTCGCGTAGACGCGGAGGTAGTTGCCGTCCGGCCCGAGGTGGTTGTAGACGACGTCCAGGATGACGCCGAGGCCGACCCGGTGGGCGGCGTCGACGAGGCGGCGGAGGTCGTCGGGGCGGCCGTAGTTGTGGCTGGGGGCGTAGAGGTCGACGCCGTCGTAGCCCCAGTTCCAGCGGCCGGGGCACTCCGCCACGGGCATCAACTCGATGGCGGTGATGCCGAGCCGCTTCAGCTCCTCCAATTGGCCGATGAGGGCCTCGTAGGTGCCCTCCTCGGTGTAGGTGCCGAGGTGCAGCTCGTAGATGACGAGACCTTCCGGGACCAGGCCGGGCCAAGCCTCGTCGGTCCAGCGGAAGGCGGAGGGATCGATGACCTCGGAGGGACCGTGGACGCCTTCGGGCTGGAAGCGGGAGTAGGGGTCAGGGAAGGCGGAGCCGCCGTCGAGCCGGTAGCGGTAGCGGGCACCGGCCGTGAGGCCGGGCACCGTGCCGGTGTGGAGCCCGTCCGGCTCGCGCTCCAGGGGGTGGAACGCGGGGCCGTCCGGATTCTCGATCTGGACCTCGACGCGGTTCGCGTTCGGTGCCCAGACGGCGAAACGGACGCCGTCCGGGAGAAGGGTGGCGCCGGATTCCAGCTGCCAGCGGGTTTGGACTGCCATCGTGAAATTTTGCCTCCGGGAGGTGTTGCTGCGGCGAATCGTTGACTTACGACGACGAGGACGGGTCTGTGCCCTCGGCGGGGGACGGTGGGAGACGTTCGAGCACGGCCACCGGGAAGGTGGCGAGAGCGTCGGCCAAGGGCATCTCCCCGCCGCGGTCATCGGGGGCCAGGCGGACCGTCTCCCCGGTGAAGAGGTGGCGGTAGGCCTGGCCGTCTCCGGCGCCGGGGATGGTCAGCGAGGTGCCGGCCCAGAGGGCGTCGCCGATTGGCGGAACGGGCTCGCCGCGGATGAGCCCGGCGATGAGGCGGGGCACGACGACCAGGATCTCCCGGTCTCCGGCGCGGCGGGCGAAGGCCGCGACGTGGTCCTGCTTGGGACCGCTGGCCTCCAGCGGGACGTAGTCGCCGGTCGCGAAGAGGTCCGGGTGGGCGGCCCGCAGGGCGAGCACGCGCAGGGTGACGAACAGCTTGATCCGGCCGTCGTCCAGGGCAGCGAGCAGTTCCGCGGGGAGGGCGGGGTCGTCCTGGCGGGCGGTGAGGTCGCGGAGCAGGGCGAGACGGCGGTCGTAGTCGACGGGGCGGCGGTTGTCGGGGTCCACCAGGCTGAGGTCCCAGAGCTCGGTGCCCTGATAGATGTCCGGGACGCCGGGGGCGGTGAGCTTGAGGAGCTGCTGGCCGAGCGCGTTGAACGCGCCGGTGTGGGCGACGCGGCGCCGGAAGGCGGCGATGTCCTCCAGGAAGGGGTTGGGGGCGCTGTTGTCGAGCACGGCACGCACGAAACGGCTGGTGGCCTCATCGTAGGCGGCGTTGGGGTTGACCCAGCTGGTGTGAACCTGGGCTTCGCGGATTGCTTTGAGCAGGAACGCTTCCATCCGATCCACGAAGGCGGGATAGGCGGCGGGGTCGTCCAACTCACGGTCGAACGGCCAGGCCCCGAGCAGGGTCTGGTAGAGCACGTACTCGTCGTTGCGGTCGGGGGCGGGGATGCCCTCCACCTTGGTCTTGTGTCGCCGGTTGAGGCGGGTCCAGCGGTTGATTGCGGCGCGCCACTCGCGCGGCAGCTCCGAGAGGACGTCGATCCGGGCGCGGACGTCCTCGCTGCGCTTGGTGTCGTGGGTGGAGCTGGAGAGCAGGGCGTGCGGCCAGCGCTTGCGGCGGTCGGCGCTCTGCCGGTGGAAGGCGGGAGCGCTGAGGCCGAACTGGGTGGGATCGCCGCCGACCTCGTTGAGGGAGGTGAGGCGGTTGTAGCGGTAGAAGGCGGTGTCTTCCAGCCCCTTTGCCATGACCGGTCCGGTGAGCTGCTGGAACTTCATCCCGAAGCGGCACTGCTCGGCGCGCCCTTCCTCGGTCGCGTCGCCGGCGCGCATCAGGAGGACATCCTGGAGGAAGTCAAAGACGGAGACATCGGTGGCCGGGCTGCGGCGCTTGGCGAGGGCGACGGCCGCCTCGATGACCTTGCGGTCGCGCTCCTCGACCGTGCCGTCCTCACAGACGAGATAGGTGCGGTAGACGGGGAAGCAGGCGATCACCTCGCGGAGGGCGTCCCGGAGGTTGTTGAGGGTGAAGTCGCGGGAGCGGCGGTTCCGCTCGGCGATGCGGTCCAGCGCGTTGGCGAGGACGGCGACCTCGCTGGCGAGGGCGACCCGCATGATGAGGTGCTTGCAGGCGTAGACCATGTCGGCGAAGTTGGTCTTGGTGCCGATGTAGCGGGCGTAGAGGTCGTCGAACGCCTTGCGGTTGGCAGCGTCCACGAAGAAGCCGGTGGCCGCGTTGGCGAACTCGTAGCCCGTGGTGCCGTGGACGGCCCAGCCGGCCGGAAGCTCTTCCCGGTGCTCCAGGATTTTTTCGACCACCAGGTAGAGGGTCCGTAGCGGCTCGGCGACCGTACCGGCTGCCTGCTCCTCGCGCAGCCGTGCGAGCAGAGCCGGACGGAGGGCGTCCCAGGCGGGCGGTTCTGTCCCGTCGGTGTCCTCGGCGCCTTCGAGAGCACGGCGGGTCCGCTCCAGGACGACCTCCTCCTGGAGGCGGCGGACGTAGCCGGCGGGATCCCAGAGGCCGTCGGGGTGGTCGATCCGGACGCCGGTGATGGCACCGTCGCCGATCAAACGCAGCAGCAGGGCGTGGGCCGCCGCGAAGACCTCGGGCTCCTCCTGGCGGACGGCTGCCAGTTCGTTGATGGCGAAGAAGCGGCGGTAGTTGATCTCCTCCGCGGCGACGCGCCAGAAGGCCAGCCGGTAGGCCTGGGCTTCCAGGAGGCGGTCCAGCACATCGAAGGTGGCAGGGTCGCCGGGGGTTCCGTTCAGCTCGGCGATGGCGTCCTCAATGGCAGAGCGGATCGGCTCGGAGCGGCGCACGAGGTCAGCGATGCGGCGCTTGGCGACGATCTGTTCGCGCTGGCGCTCGGCAATCAGCTCCGGGGTGCGGTCGTCTCCGGCCGGGAGGCGGTCGAGGGCGGTGATGATGCTCTGCAGCTCCAGGAGATCGAGGTCGTCCGGCGGCAGGGCGGCGGTCAGGGCATCCAGGCGGAGGCGGAGGATCGACGGGTAGGTGGGCGGGGCGATCGGGAGCGGGGTTTCCCAGTAGTGGAGGGTGAAGGTGCCCGCCTCCGGGTCGAAGCGCAGGTTCAACTCCCCGTTTTCGAGCACGACCCCGTAGTGGTCGCCGAGGATCGGCAGCAGCACCTTGCCGTGCAGGTCGGGTTTGAGCGGGCACCAGTCGATGTCAAAGTGCTCGGCGTAGGGGGAGCTTTCGCCGTTCTCCAGGACGTCGGTCCACCAGGCGTTGGAGCCAAGGCCGATGCCCATGTGGTTGGGGACGAAGTCGGCGACCAGCCCCATGCCGGCGTCCTGCAGGGCGGCGACGAAGGCGGCGAAGGCGGGTTCGCCCCCGAGTTCGGGGTTGAGGCGGGCGTAGTCGTCCACGTCGTAGCCGTGGGTGCTGCCGGGCCGGGCCTTCCAGAAGGGGGAGACGTAGACGTCGCTGACGCCGAGCGTGGCGAGGTAGGGAACGACGGCCCGGGCGTCGTCGAAGGTGAAGTCCGGGGTGAGCTGGAGACGGTAGGTGGCGCGCGGCACACGCGGTGGTGGGGCGGCAGCAGCCTCCAGAAGCCCGGCGACCTGCCGCTCGGTCAACTCGGGTAGGGCAGGCAGTGGATCGAGGGCCGCGGCTTGGGCGGTTTGCTGGCCCGGCAGCGTGTCGACAACGGTGACCAAGAAACTTTCCTTTACGAGCGACCGCGGCCGGTGGGCCGCGGCGCCAACTGGACGCCGGACACGGAGATATCGGCCGCGTGGCCGACGTCATCGACGCGTCGACGGGGAGGTAGCACGGGATACGGGCGCTTGCCCGCGCCTGGGGCATGTCACGTTCCGTGCCACGAATCGGGAGAGCGGGCCGGTTGTTGAAGGCGGGATTAGGTCACGTCCGTGACCTGACGGTGCAGGCGGAATGGCGGCGATCGTCAAGCCAAATCAACGAGGGCGCCTAGAGATCGGGCGAGGGCGACCGCCTGCATGATATCCAGGCGGACCTTGCGGAGATCCAACGCCTTAAGATCCACCCTGTCCACGATCGCTCCGCGCAGATCGAGACCAGCCAAGCGGGCCTTGTCCAGGTTGCCCCGTGTCAGGTCAGCCTCCCGCAGATCGGCCCCTTCGAGGTTGCATTCGTAGAAGTCGGCCTCCGCGAAACGCACGCCGCGGAGCTTGCGGCCTTTCAAGTTCTGGAATCGCAGGTTGGCGAACGACCAGTCTCCGCCCTCGATCTTCAGCGCCGAGAGGTCTGCCTCCTCAAAGCTGGACCCCACCAGCTTGCAGGCCACGAACGTCCCGTTGAACAGCTTGGTCATCCGGAACGAGCAGTTCGTGAAGGCGGTGTTCGTGTGCTCGGAGGCGTTGAGGTGTGCGGACGCAAAATCGCACTCGTCGAACACGCAGTCCATCGTCGTAATGCCACTCAATCGGGCACGACGGAAGCTGCAGCGGGTGAAGCGGCAGTTCCGCAGGTCCGCCTCGTCGAGTTCCTCGTCGTCGAACGCTTCGTCGACGTGTTGACGGTTAGTCCACGCAATCATCTGCGTTGCCCCTCTGACGATACGTCCTAGTCGGGGCGGCGGCGGACCATGAGCTGGTGCTCGATGCCGTGGGAGTGGAAGCGGCCGCCGTAGGGGAGGAAGCCGAGGCGCTTGTAGAAGGAGAGGGCGTGGATCTGGGCGCTGAGGAGGACGGCGGGGGCGCCTGACGCGTCGGCGGCGTCGAGGAGGAAGCGCATCACGGCGGCGCCGACGCCGTGGCGGCGGTGTTCGGGCAGGGTCGCGACCCAGGCGATCTGCGCGTCTGGCCAGGGACCGGCTCCGGGGGTGAGGCGGCCGGTGCCCACAGGCTCGGCGGCGACGCCGTCGTCGAGCGTCGCTAAGGCGTGCACGCTGCGGTGGTCGTCCGGGTCGAGGACGCGGGCGTCCGGCACGCCCTGCTCGCCGCCGAAGACGCGCTCCCGGAGGTCAAGGACGGCGGCGAGGTCGTCCGGCGT
>JALYMD010000353.1 GCA_030773875.1 Chloroflexota bacterium
ACTGGGCTCCCAGTGGGGACACCTGTCTCGGCCGGCGGCCACGACCATGTTTGCGGTGCGCTTGCCGTCGGCGTCATTGAGCCGGGGGAGGTGCTCAACTCGCTTGGCACCGCTGAAGCGTTGTTCATCGCCCTGGAGCGGCCTCTGACGGACCCAGCGATGGGCGATCAAGGCTACTCCCAAGGCGCGCACGTCGTTCCGGGCCGCTACTACGCCTTCGGCGGGCAGTACACGGTCGGCGCAAGCGTCGATTGGCTGCGGGGGATCCTCGGAGTCGGCGCGGACTACGAGACCTTGCTGGCGGAGGCTGAGGTCACGCCACCTGGCAGCATTGGTGTCTGCTTTCTCCCCCACCTGCGCCTGGCCGGCCCCCCCGTGGACGACCCCCGCTCCCGCGGGGCATTCATTGGCTTGAGCACCGATGCCACTCGTGGGGCGATGGTTCGGGCGACCTTGGAAGGGCTTGCCTTTGAATCCCGCCGCTCCTTGGAGCCCTTGCTTGCGCACGCTCGGGCGGCAATGCCGGGCGAAATCGTGGCCATTGGCGGAGTCACTCGGAACGGGCTTCTCATGCGGATCAAGGCGACGAGCCTAGACCGCCCTTTTACGATCGCGGATGTCGAGGAAGCAACGACGCTCGGGGCGGCGCTGCTCGGGGGGATCGGTGGTGGCGTCTACCCAGATGTGCCGACCGCGCTCGCGGGTCTTCACTATCCGCGGACCACAGTTCCGCCCATGACAGAGGATGTCGTACGCTACGACGCGCTCTATCGTGATGTCTATTGCCGCATCTATCCTGCCCTCCGCCCGGTCCACCACGCCATCCACGCCTCGCAGGCGGGATCGTAGCCCGGGCATACCCGAGGACCGTTCCCTTCCACACCCGGAGCCGATCAACCATGCCTGCGCCTGACGCCTACCTCGGCATCGACCTCGGCACCTCGGCGGTCAAGGCGTTACTCGTCGACGCGACGGGCCGCGTCCTGGGACAGGGGTCGGCAGAGCACCCGATCTCTCATCCTCGCCCGCACTACGCCGAGCAGGATCCCGCCGACTGGTGGCGCGGCGTCCTGGTCGCTACCCGGCAGGCGGTCGGAAGCACAGGACAGGATCGTGTCGCAGCGATCGGCCTTTCCGGGCAGATGCATGGGACTGTGTTGCTCGGCCCGGACGACGAGGTTCTGGCACCGGCCATCATTTGGCCCGATCAGCGAAGCTGGCGGCAGGTGGACGAAATCACGGAATTGGTCGGAGCGAAGCGTCTCATCGAACTAACCGGCAGCCCCGTAGCAACTGGTTTTCAAGCCGCGTCTATCCGCTGGGTGCAGCAGGAACAACCACGGGTTTGGGATCGTACGCGGCGCGTCCTCCTGCCCAAGGATGAGATCCGCCGGCGGCTCACGGGGAACATCGCCACCGACCCGAGCGACGGCTCCGGCGCGCTACTGCTAGATGTCCGGCGGCGGGACTGGTCGGACGAACTTCTCGCGGCACTAGATGTGGAGCGCGAGCGCCTGCCGGCCGTTCATCCATCATCGTCCGTGGCTGGGAACCTCCGGCCGGCTGTCGCCTCCCAACTCGGACTGCCCCCCGGCATCCCCGTTGTCGCCGGTGCAGCCGACGCCGCCTGCGCGGCACTTGGTGCCGGCATCGTCGACCCGAGCACGATGCTCCTGACCTTCAGCACAGGGGCGCAAACCCTGATCCCAGCGGCTGAGGTCAAGGTAGACCGCCGGGGTCGCCTCCACACCTTCTGTAGTGCCATGGAGCCAGGGGCCGGGGGAACAGGCTGGTACACGATGGGGGCCACGCTGACCGCCGGCCTGGCCATGCGGTGGCTGCGGGACAGCGTCTTTGCCCTGGACGGGGCGGACGCGTACGATCGGATGACGGCGTGGGCGGGAGAGACTTCCCTGGGCGCCGGCGGGCTGTTGTTCCTCCCCTATCTGGTTGGGGAACGCACGCCCCACATGGACCCGCGCGCACGCGGGCTCTTCCTGGGGCTGACCGCGCGGCACGGCCGTGCGGAGTTGGTTCGCGCCGTGATGGAAGGGGTCGTCCTCGCCGCCTACGATGCGTTCACGGCACTCACCGACCTCGGCGCGACACCCACCCGGATCATCGTCGCCGGCGGGGGTGCCCGTAGCTCCCTGTGGCGGCAGATCGTCGCCGACATCTTCAACCTGCCGGTGCTGCCCCTCCTCCACCAGGAGCAGTCAGCCTCTGGCGCTGCTCTCCTCGCTGCGGCGGGTGTCCACAGTATCGACCCGCGGACTGTTGCACCCACCTGGGCCACGTACGGCGAACCCGTGGAACCGGACGCAGAGCACCACGCTGGTTATCAGGACCTGTTCCGCCTGTTCCGTTCCAGTTATGTCCAACACCGAGATGACTTCGTGGAACTTGGAGCGTTTGACACGCAAGACCCTTCGGGGAACCGCTGACGTTCCATCACGTAATCGGCAAGACGCGCCTGCCACCTGAAGACTGACGCCGGGCCGTCCCCATGCCCTCTGGTATTTTCTTAGAGGCGGTAGGGTCAACCGGTTTGTGGCTGGAATGGTTGAATCTCGGGGGAGCGGAGGATGGATGATGCTGAGGGTGGTGGGACCAGGAGCCGAGCGGGAGGACTACCTCTCGCTCCTGCTCTTGGCTGATGAATCGGAAACTCAGGTCCGGTCCTACCTGCAGCAGGGCGACCTCTACGTCCTCCCCGCTCGGGATGGAGCGCCGATCGGCGTCGTGCTCGTCCTGCCCAAGGGGGAAAAGACGGCAGAACTGAAGGCAGTGGCGGTAGCGCCGGAGCAGCAAGGTCGAGGCGTTGGCAAACAGCTGCTCGCGTTGGTGCTGGACGAACTACGACGCCTGGGAGTCGGGCGGGTCGTCGTCGGGACGGGTAACTCCAGCATCGGCCAACTCGCCTTCTATCAGAAAGCTGGCTTCCGTCTTTGGCAGGTGGAGCGGGACGTCTTTACCACGGAGCGTGGGTACGCTCCTGATCTCCAGGAGCATGGCATCCCATTGCGCGATATGATTTGGCTCGACCAAATGCTCGCCGACGGCACCGAGCAAAGCTCCCCATCTACGCCCCTCCATGAGGCCACCTCGACCAGTGGGAAGCCACGCCGGCCCCGTAGCCCCCGCGGAGACGCTTCTTGCTTTCCTCAGCAGGAGCGAGCTAGACGCGGAAGCATCCGCAGGTTCTCGCAACGCCGAGTCTCATTATGGCCGGAAGCAACGCATCCTTACCGGCTAAGACATCAAAGGTCCGTCGATTGGACCCGGTCCATCCGGCACAACCGGCGGCACCGGGTGTCTCCATGGACTCTACCCGCCGATATCCACCGGCACGCTCGCTTCTCCGTCCCGGCCAACCACAGCAGCCTGGGCGGCAATGAGGCGACGGCGCGTGTCAAGGGCGAATGCTTCGCGGACCGCGACGCGGGGCTCGACCTCGGCAATGACGTCTGGGCGCCAGGCCGCCGCCACGTCCGCCACGCGTTGACCACGCACGAGCGCCGCGGCCTGCATGGCGGCGCCCCGTGCCGCGTGTTCCCCTCCGGCACGAACTGTCACCGGCAGCCCGGTGGCATCAGCAACCGCCTGCTGCCAAGCCGGGTGAGCCGAGCCACCGCCGACCATGGTTGCAACGGGAGCGGTGATGCCCAGCCGGGCCAACGCCTCGACGCAGTAGGCCAGTCCCGCCGCAACGCCATCCAGGACAGCGCGCAGGAGCATATCCGGCGTCGCCGTCCCATCCGTCAGACCGGTAACCGAACCCGTTGCCCGTGGCAGGTTCGGGGTTCGCTCGCCCGCGAGATAAGGCATCAGGAGGAGCCCACCAGCCCCCGGCGGAACCGCGCCTGCCCGGTCCAGCGCGGTCGCACGGTCGATTCCTAGCAGGCCCGCGACGGTGTCGAGGACGCGCGTGCAGTTGATCATGCAGGCCAGCGGCATGAAGCGGCCGGTCGCATCCGCGAACCCGCAGACCTCACCCGTCTCATCGGCAGTGGGCCGGTCGCCGACCACGAACGCGGTCCCGCTGGTCCCAAGACTGATCACCACCTCGCCCGGGCCAGCACCGACCCCGAGCGCGGCGGCCATGTTGTCCCCCGTCCCGGGCCCGACTGGGATGCCAGCCGGAAGGCCCAGTTCGGCTGCGGCGCCGGAGGTGAGCAGGCCCGCCGGCTCCTCGGGCCCGCGCACCTCTGGGAGGCGCAGCCGCTGGGCTACCTCTTCCCCCGCCGCCAGGGCCAAGAGATCCCGGCGGTCCGTGCCCTCCCGCGGCGACCACCAGCCACTGCCGGATGCATCCCCACGATCGGTGGCGATCTCGCCCGTCAGCTTGTAGTTGAGCCAGTCATGGGGGAGACAAATCGCGGCCGTGCGAGCGAGGTCGTCCGGTGAGGTTCGCGCCAGGTGAGCCAGCTTGGAGATGGTGACGGAGGCCACGAGCCGGGTCCCGACCGCGGCGGCGAAGTCGGCCAAGGCGTTGAGCCGCTCCGCATCGGGCGCCGCGGCAACGTTGTTCCAGAGCGGCGCCGGCCGCACCACCGCCCCATCCGCATCAAGTGTGACGAACCCATGCTGCTGGCCGCCGACAGACAGCCCCACTACTCGGAGGTCCGATCCGTCCGGGACGGCGCCCGCTACAGCGGTGCGCAGTGCCGTCCACCACTCATCGGGATGCTGTACGGAAAGTGGCGGCTCTGCCCCTTGAACCCCGGAGTGCGGCGCCCGGCCCTGGCTCACAACCTCGCCGCTCTCCACGTCGAGCGCCACCACCTTGGTCGATTGCGTTCCCGAGTCAACCCCAAGCACCACCGTGCGCGCCACGGTCTCCTCCCTCACCACACCGAGCTGTCAACGGCGGGGGATTCTACGGCAGTACCGCCATGATCACCTTCAGGTCAGTTATGAGGCAGTGGGATCGTCTGAGGGCAACGGTTCGGTGACTCGGGTCAACGAGGCCGGATCCCGGATGGGTGGGTAGGCTGAGCCCCAGGTGCCACGCTGAAGGAGCAACAGAAGCGCCCGCTGATCGGCCGGTTCCAGGGCCAGGCGCTGCTCGGCAAAGAAGGCCGTCAGGCGGTCTCGATCCAGCCCCTGA
>JALYMD010000354.1 GCA_030773875.1 Chloroflexota bacterium
GATGCTGACCGAAGTCATCACCGCCGAGATCCGCGCCGGGCAACTCAGAGCCACCATCGATGGAGCGATTGAGCGATTGGTGGGGGAGCTGGCGGAAGGCCACACCGAGGAGTACCGGAAGCTGTTGCGCTTCTGGTCGCGGTTTCACCGCTACTCGCACGGCAACGTGCTCCTGATCCTCGCGCAGCGGCCGGATGCAACCCAGGTCGCCGGGTACCACACCTGGCGCAAGGTGGGGCGGCAGGTGAAGCGGGGAGCCAAGGCGATCTCGATCTGGTGTCCGGTGATCCGGCAGATCCCGGACCCCGAGACGGGGCTGTCGGTGCCCCTGTGCGTTGGCTTCAACCCCTGTCCGGTGTTCGCGGCCGAGGATCTGGTTGATATCGCGACCAACCCCTTGCCGACGCTCTGGCGGCCCCTCCCGGACGACATGGACGGGCTCTACCGCTACCTCAAGCGCAAGGTGGAGGAGGCGGGATACCGGGTGGAGGAGAAGCTCCTTCCTCCGGGACGGCAGGGGAGCACGGCCCCGGACGGGACGATTGCCCTGGCCCGGGGCTTGGACTCGCGCAACCGGATCATGGTCCTGCTGCACGAGCTGGCCCATGCCCTGGAGCACCTCAGAGAAGAACGGCAGGAGGCTCCCCGCGATCAGCGAGAGCTCGAAGCCGAATCGGCGGCGATGGTCGTCTGCGCTTTGCTCGGGATCGAGCACCCGCCGGCTCGTGACTACATCCTGATGTACCGCGGAGACGCCGAAGGGCTCAAGGCGAGCCTGAGCGCCATCCGTCGCATCGTCGGCCGGATGGTCGAGCTGCTGGGTCTGGCGCTGTCCGCGAATGAAAGCGCGGCACCACTAGCGGCGGACTAACGCGTTGCACCCGGGGAGGGAATACCCTCCCCGGTTCTTTTTGAGCACTAAGGAGGATGATCATGACAGAACGACGCTTGGACAGCATGCAGGAGGCGGCAGATCACCTACTCGATACCCTAGAGTCGGGGAGGGAGGTGACGCTGGAGATCACCGCGCGGGACGAGGAGACCGGCGGGCTGCTGCGGCTGATCACAGAGATTCACGAGGTGGCGCAGGCGCGGCATCTCGGCGTAACGCTGGCACCGATGGGGGAGCGAGGCATTCGCCTATCACTGGTGCACCCGTAAGGCCACGGGAGGAGAGCTCCGCATGTGACTGAAACGGATGAGAGGGAACGGGTGTTAGTCGGAGCCGGTGTTTGGTGTGGCCTGACCAGCTTTCTTGCGCTTGCGCTCGCGCTCCTGGCGATCGAAATACTCCAGAAGGAACCAGGCGGGGATGGTGAGCAGTACGCTGACGACAAACGATTCATCGATGCCGAGGGGCAGCAGCATCAAGATCGGAGCCGCGAGGCTGATGGTGTTGAGGAGGCGAGGATTGGCGCCCTTGAACACCAGTCGGAGAATCACTGTGGCGACACCCGCCCAGAAAATCACACCGAAAAATAGGCCAAAGATCGCGAAGATCGGCATAAATATATCTAAAATTAATCAAACCTATTATTGTGATGATAGTGATGGAGTATAACCGCGTCAAGGCAGGTTGTTGGACGTCACATCGTTAGCGAGCCCATAGAGCCTCTGGCCTCAGCGATGTTGATATCTGGACAGAGAAACATGCTTTGGAGACTTGCCCGGAGCCGTATAATGATGTTTATCTCGGCAAAATAGTGATCATGTGTTAGGACAAGCGCTTGAGAAGCGCTTCTCTGCCGTCAATAACCGCAAACAAGGAACATCCTGACAATGGACCACACGCAGCATAACCAAATTGCCAACTTCATCTGGGGCATCGCCGACGACATCCTCCGAGATGTCTACGTGCGCGGAAAGTACCGCGACGTCATCCTCCCGATGACCGTCGTTCGCCGCTTGGATGCGGTCCTAGAACCAACCAAAGATGCGGTCCTGCAGATGAAGGCTGGTCTTGACGCGGGAGGAGTTGTTAACCAGGACCCTGCGCTTCGTCAGAGAGCGGGGCAGGCGTTCTACAACGTTTCGCCCTTCACACTCAGCCGGCTTCTCGCCAATCCCAAGCAACTCCGTGCCAACTTCGCGGCCTACCTGGACGGCTTCTCGCCGAATGTCCAAGAGATCTTGGACAAGTTCGAGTTCCGTAATCAGCTGCCCCGACTAGAGCAAAGCGACACCATGGGAACGCTGATCGAACGGTTCCTCGACCCCCGCATCAACCTCAGCCCCAAACCCGTCCTCGATGCGCATGGTCAAGTCAAGTTGCCAGGTCTTGATAACCATTCGATGGGAACCATCTTTGAAGAGCTGATTCGCCGCTTCAATGAAGAGAACAATGAGGAGGCTGGTGAACACTTCACCCCGCGCGACGTGGTCGCGCTCATGGCCAACCTGATTTTTCTCCCGATTGCCGACCACATCGAGTCGGGAACGTACCTGGTCTACGACGGCGCCTGCGGCACTGGAGGGATGTTGACGGTTGCAGAAGAGACTCTGCAGGAGTTAGCACAGCAGCACGGTAAGCAAGTGTCCATCCATCTGTACGGTCAAGAGATCAACGCTGAAACCTACGCTATTGCTAAAGCAGACTTGCTCCTGAAGGGTGAAGGGGAGGCTGCTGACAACATTGTTGGTGGCCCTGAGCATTCAACGCTATCAAACGACGCTTTCCCGTCCCGTGAGTTTGATTTCATGCTATCGAACCCGCCTTATGGTAAGAGCTGGGCGAATGACTTGGAACGACTCGGTGGGAAGAAAAAGGATGTGCGTGATCCCCGCTTCATTGTTTCCCATGACGGCAATCCCGAGTTGAAGCTGATCACACGCACCAGCGATGGACAACTTATGTTTTTGGTCAA
>JALYMD010000355.1 GCA_030773875.1 Chloroflexota bacterium
TGGCGATCATGCTTGTGGTCCTCGGTCTCAACCTCTTCGGCGATGGCTTGCGCGACATCCTCGATCCGCGCCTCCGGGATTGACGGAACCGGTTCTCCCTGCCCTCGGCACGAGTAGGAGGTACGTACGATGGTCAGTTACGGCTCCGGCAGCGAGAACACTGCGGCGCCCACGAGGCCGCCTTTGTCGCCGACCTGGTCACGCAGGCCACAGCGTGCGTCAAAATCATCACCCTGCTGCTTGGTCCGCCCGAGTCCTGCAGCCACACCTCCTTCCGGCGCCACGCGAAACGCCGTTTGTAGCGGCAGCGCCTAACAGGACATTGGGCGCGGTGTCCTTGCTGGTCCACGTCAGCGCCAACCCGCGTTCAAGTCGTTCGGTAGGGCTGCCCTTACTGCGGCAACGCACCCGCCTGCACCCTCACCTGCTACGACGAGATCGAGAGATTGGTCGAGTTCGAGGGGCTGGAGCAGGTCGCGGTGATCATCACCGAGCCAATCCAGAACGCAGGCGGCTGCATCTCTCCCGGCTCGGTAGAGTACTTCCAGAAGATCCAGGCACTCTGCGATCGGACCGGCATCCTGATGATCATGGACGAGGTCATCTGTGGCTTCGGCCGGCTCGGCTATCTGTTCGGCTCCACCTACTTTGGCGTCGAGCCCGATCTGATCACCACGGCGAAGGGCATCACCTCCTCCTACGCCCCGCTCGGCGCGGTGCTGGTCCGCAAGAGCGTCGCGGACGCCTTTCTAAGGGAGGGGCCGGGGTTCCTCCACGGGCTGACGTTTGGGGGCCATCCGGTCTCCTGCGCTGCCGCGCTGGCAAACCTGGACATCATGCTGGAGGAGGATTTGCCGGGCCGGGCCAGGGAGACCGGCGCCTACCTCCGGAGCCAGCTCGAAGCAGCGTTCGCCGATCACCCAAACGTCGGGGACATCCGCGGGGCGGGGCTGTTCCTGGGGGTGGAACTGGTCGAGGACCGGGAGACCAAGGCGACCTTCGACGACAGCGCGCTGCTGGCCCGGCTGACGGATCGCATGCGCGAGCAAGGGCTGATCCTACGCAACGATGACCGTGGCGACCCGACAACCCAACTCTGCCCACTCTTGGTGATCACCCGGGAAGAGTGCGACCAGACGGTCGAGATCCTCGCCGCATCCTTCGATGAACTGGGCAAGAAACTGGGCTCCGTCGCCACCATGCACGCGCTGGGTTAGACGGTTGCCGGCGAACCTGCGGCTCGAAGGCGTGGAACCCATCCGCCGCACCCGGCTGACTGGCAGTGATGCAGTGATGAGTCGACCCAGGGGCGACCGCATCGAATCGTGTCACCCGAGCTTCAGGTGTAGCGCGTGTCTCCTACCGAGGCTGGTGATAACCGATTGCCTGGCATATCGTGTGCGCCAAGCTTCCGCAGGGTGGGGTTGAGCGGTCGCCACCGGATTTCACGCTGATCATGGCTGCACTGACTGAGGAGGATCTACCACATGGGAGGCAACGATCAGCCCACGCACGAGCATCGAGTGGGAGGGCGAGTCTATCGCCACGCCGGTGAGGCCCATCCAGAAGGGAGCGTGGAGCACCGGGCGATCGAGGGAGACGTCGCGCACGCGGTCGAGGGCGAGGCCCTGGAGGTGCCGGTCTTCGAAGAGGAACTGACCGCCACGACGCGAGAGCGCGAGGTAGGCGAGGTCCAGGTCACGAAGGACGTCGTCGCCGAGGAACAGGTACTCGAAGTCCCGGTGACCGAGGAGCGCGTCCGCGTCCAGTGGCGGGCCGTCCAGGGCGAGGCGACACCGGACGCCAATGCCTTCCAGGAGGGCACGTTCGAGGTGCCGATCCAGGGCGAGGAAGTGGAGCTGCAAAAGCGCACCCGCGTCACGGAAGAGCTAGAGATCGCCAAGGAAGCGGTCCAGCACACCGAGCAGGTGACTGGAACCGTTCGTCGCGAGGAAGTCGTCGTCGACGAGGCGACACCGAGCGCACGCACTGGTGGGACCGGGACCGGCCGGACATCGTAGGGCACCGTCACGTACAGCGGTCGAGTGCCGTTTGGCTCCCGTCGAGCGCCGGCCGAGACCACACGTAACGTCGCCGCATCAGGAGCGAGGGCAGGGCTTTACGGCCCTGCCC
>JALYMD010000356.1 GCA_030773875.1 Chloroflexota bacterium
TGTGGTGGGCGCGGACGAGGACGGGGGAGTAGCCGCCGACCCGCCCGGCCGCTGGATCAGGTCTCCACGTTCAGGCTGTCGCGTAAGACCCCTGCCGACCACTGCGTCGGTGGGGGTCTTTGGCTTAACCGCACATCCGGGGGGTGGGGGGCCTGGCTGAGGGGTCCCGCCAGTGTGTGCCCGGTGCCAGCACGCCCGCTTGCTGCTCTCCCCGCTGCTGAAAAGGCTGTACAGCGTGATGGCTAGGGCTGCCCTATCCTCAGGTGCATCGTAGACTGCATTGCTGGCTGATCCGTCATGCTCGCCTGCTACGGCGATGTCCGCGGGTATCGGCGGTGGATGCCTGGCAGTAAGGCGTGGACTCTTGCTTGATTACTAGACTACCCGCTTGGACACGGCGCCCATGACCCGTCTCGATGTGCCGCACCCGGCGGATGCCACGGGCGGGTCGTCCATGAGACGACTCCCTCCCCTACCGGTGCCGATGAGATGTCACCGCCGCGAACGAAGCTGTCTAGAGAACAGGAGGATGGATTGCCGGGCGCTGCGACCCACGGAGACCACCCGCGACCCCAGATGACCCGCGAGCACTGGACCGACCTCTGCGGCCCGTGGGGATTCGCCCACGACGACGCCGACGTTGGCCTCGAGCAGGGCTGGCCGGAGCGGTCAGATCCCTTCGACCGCACCATCACCGTCCCCTTTCCGCCGGAGTCCCGTGCTAGCGGTATCGCCGATCCGACGCTCCACCCGATCGTCTGGTACCGTCGGGTCTTCCGCGTGTCCTCCATGGACCGCCAGGGGCCTCTCCTCCTTCACTTCGGGGCGGTGGATTATGCTGCGCAAGTCTGGGTCAACGGCAAGCTCGTCGCCCGCCATGAGGGCGGCCACACTCCGTTCCAGGCCGACATCTCCCGTGTGCTAACCGACGGGAATGTGGATCAAGTCCTCGTCGTCCGGGCCGAGGATCAACCGGCGGACCTCACCCAGCCGCGAGGCAAACAGGATTGGGAGCCGGAGCCGCACAAGATCTGGTACCCCCGTACCACCGGTATCTGGCAGCCGGTCTGGCTGGAACCCGTCGCTCCAACCCATGTCGCCGACATCCAGTGGACCCCGGATCTGGACCGCGGCCTCCTCGGCTTCCAGGTCACGCTCAATCGGCGGCCGGACCACCCGCTTCGCCTTCGCCTCCGGCTCTCCCTGCGCGACGCTCTCCTGCAGGATCTGACCTACCACCTCGAGCGGCCCGATCTCCGCGCCGCTGTCGCTCTCGATCCAGGCGAGCAGGCGATGGCACGCGGTCGCCTCCTCTGGGCTCCGGAGCACCCCAACCTGATCGACGCCGAGTTGACGCTGCTTGATGGGGACCAGGTCATCGACCGGGTGCAGAGTTACGCCGGCTTGCGTTCCTGCGGCTTCGCCGACGGCCGGTTCCTGCTCAACGGCCGTCCCTACTACCCGCGCCTGGTCCTAGAGCAGGGCTACTGGCCCGAGTCGCACCTAGCCGCTCCGAGCGGCGATGCCCTCCGCCGAGAGGTGGAGTTGGTCAAGTCGCTCGGCTTCAACGGCGTCCGCATCCATCAGAAGGTGGAGGATCCCCGCTTTCTCTCCTGGTGTGATCGTCTCGGCCTGCTCGTCTGGGGCGAGATGGCCAACGCCTACGTCTTCTCGTCGATAGCGGTGGAGCGGCTCACGCGAGAGTGGATGGAGGTCGTACGGCGAGATGTCAGCCACCCCTGCATCGTGACCTGGGTTCCCCTCAACGAGAGTTGGGGAGTGCCCGCGCTCCAGGCCGACCCGGCTCAGCGCGCCTATGTGCGGGCGCTTTACCACCTGACCCGTGCCCTGGATCCCACCCGTCCCGTAATCGGCAACGAAGGCTGGGAGCACGTCGCGAGCGACGTCTGGGGCGTCCACGACTACGAGCAAAACCCCGCGATCCTGCGGGAGCGGTATGGCACTCCCGAGGCCGTCGAGCGGACGATCCGGGAGATCCAGCCTTACTACCGCTCCATCGGTCTGCCCGAGGCCCACCGGTTGGGTGAACCGGTGATGTTGACCGAGTGCGGTGGCATCACCGACGCCCCGGCTCCCGGCCAGCCCTGGTTCGGCTACGGCCACGTGCGCGATCCCGACGCGTTCCTTGCCAGGTATCGGGATCTAATCGACGTCATCCTCGACTTCCCCACCATTGCGGGTTTTTGCTACACGCAGCTCACCGACACCGAGCAGGAGACCAACGGCCTCCTCACCGCCGACCGCGTGCCGAAGCTCGATCCCGCCGCCGTTCACGCGATCACGTCCCGCCCCTCCAAGGCGGTCCCCGGCGAGGCCCTCGACCAGCTCCGCGCGGCTGCCCAGAATACCTCCATCCAGAGTGTCGTCGGCTGACTCGTGGGATTCCGAGGATGATTGGATCAGCTTCGGACCGGACTGTTCGCGCTTGACGTTCCCCGCTCAGCGCCCCACCATGCGAAACTGGCCGGCAGGAGAGGACAGGCGCTTGGTGCCTGGTGGAGGAGGACCTGTGAACCGACTCGTGCGCGGCGCTGTGGCCGGCGTCGTCGCCACGCTCCCGATGACGCTGCTCATCCTTGCGGCGCGGGCCGCTGGCCTCCTCCGCACCCCGCCGCCGGCGGAGATGGCGAAGAACTTAGCCCACCGCGCCGACGGCGACGAGGCGCTGCGATCACCGATCTTCGAGGCAGGCTGGCTCGCCGGCCACGTCGCGATCGGCGCTGCCTGCGGCACCGCCTACGCCCTCGCGCGACCAATCCTCCCAGCGTCCAGAACAGCGAACGGCCTCGCCTACGGCGGGGCCGTCTGGAGCCTGGGCTACCTCGGCCTCATGCCGGCGCTCCACCTCTACCCCTGGCCTGACGAGGATTCCCGCTCCCGGATGGCGGTCATGATCGCGGCTCACGCCGTCTACGGCCTCACGCTCGCCGACGTTGAACGGCGTCTCGGACCACCATAGCGCCCAACGTCACGCTCACCAAATCGTCTACGAGCGTGGACAGTCAACAGGACGTCTCTCTAGGGAGCAGACTACCTGGGCGACCAGTCCGCCGGTGTCACGACCCGTCGCCGTCAGACTCGTCGTCCTCCACGCCGCCCCCTCCGGTGTAGGCATCCGAGGCGTCAAAGCCACTCGCCGCACCCGGGTCGCGGCCCTGGGAACCCTGCGCGCCCCCAGCCGCCACGTCGAAGGCTCCGCCGCCACTTGCGGGAGCGGGGCCGCCCCGGTCGGGAGATCCAGTACCAGCATTTGCGAGCCCGGCCATCTCGTTGCCAACGCCTCCCGTGTCGCCGCGATCGCCACCGGGAATCACCGCATCCGTGCCCTCAGCGCCCTCGCTGCCCATAGCGCGGCTTGGATCACCCCCACTCGCCCCCGCGAGATCCCCGCCCATCGCGTTCCCCGTCTCGCCGCTCATGTTCCCGGTGACCGGTCCGCCACCGCCCGCCGGCGTCTGCGCGTCTCTATCCGACATGTCGTCCTCCCTGTTCGCCCAAGCACCTAACCACAGCTTGACGTGACGAGCCTGGACCGACGCCCGCGCTAGGCTCCGCTGCGGGCGGTCCCCTCCGTTGCCTGGCCGCTTCCCGAATCGAGGTCGGTCTCTGGTCCGGCATCCACGTCGTTCGGGTTGTCACCAGCGCCGGTTCCGCCGGTGACGTCCGCGCCGCCGCTCGCTCTGCCATAGCCAAGATCGCCGCTACTGAAGCCCTCGGGACCTCCGCCCGCCGCGTCTGTCTGGTTCCCGACCTCGGCGTTGGCCAACAGGTGCTCCACGTCGCCGCCCGTCGTGCCCGGGTCGACCTCGCCGAAATTGCTTCCGCTCTCGCCGGTCGGAGTGTCCTTGTCGCGGTCTGTCATCGTCTGCTCCCTCCTGGTCTGCTTCTGCCTACCGCTCATGAGCGTGGAGCAGGTGGCAGTTCGCCTTGCGGTCGGTGCCTCACAGCCCGTCCGGCTGTCCTTGTTGCCCAGTCCTCGCGGATTAGATGCCACGAGCGGCGATCGTGGAACCTGTCACCTCTGATTCCTGGAGATTGCCCTCTAGAAAAGGGCGCACCACCCGCACCAACTCCCGCGGAGCGCTGTAATGCACGCAGTGCGCGTGACCGGGGATCACCACGAGCTTGCCATCCGGCAGCAGCCGGACTACCTCCTCCGCCCAGCTTTGGGGCACGATCGGGTCGGACCCGCCCCGCACCACCAACGTTGGCGCCGCCATCTCAGGGAGCACCCGCTCCACATGATGCTGAAGCATGAACCTGAAGGTGGACGCGGATCGGCGAACACCGGCGCGGAGATAGTCGAACCCCTGCAGGGGGATGAGGATCGGCGGCTCGCGTGGTACATCCCGCAGAAGCCGCACGACGTGCGTGAGCGAAAAGCGGGCCTGGGGATCGGCAGTTGGACCAACGAAGATGGCTCGCCCGATGCGGCTCGGTTGCCGTACTGCGAACTCGGCGATAATCTGGCAGCCCAGCGAGTTGCCGAGAAACGCGGCCCGCTTCAGTCCGACCGCATCCATCCAGGCCGCCAGTGCCCCCGCCAATTCGGCCACAT
>JALYMD010000357.1 GCA_030773875.1 Chloroflexota bacterium
TGATCCCGAAGCGCGGGACACTGAAGAGTGGGTGAACAATGGACGGCCCGAAGAGCGGCAACAGCAGCGCCGGCCAGATGTAGGCACTCTGGTAGAGGGGCAACCGGCGGAGCCCGACGATGGCCAGACCGAGAAACAGGAGCGTGCAGACTAGCTCCAGCGTATCGCTGTTCATTGCGGTGCTGCGGAATGGCTCGCCCGTCAGATGCCCCCAGGTGGGGTTGCGCAGAAAGTCGGTCACCCAGCCCCACTCCGCCCCGTGGACCCGGTAAGGCATGAGGCGTCCGTTCTGCTCGATGACGCGATCACACCCCACAGTGGCACAACGGAACGTTTCTAGCGGCGAGGCCGAGAAACGGTCCCATCCCTGCTGGGCATCGTAGAAGTCCAGGGGGCGCTTACCGACCTGGCTCAAGTGCAGCGCAAACGTGGCCGGCCCAAGAGCCGGCAGCGCGGCGAAGATCGCGTTGGGGAACCACCGGCGGAGATCCAGCCGGTGCTGCTGGAGGAAGAGCACGGCGAACGGGACCACCAGCAGCATTCCTTGGAACCGGGTCAACGCCGTGAGCACTCCTAGGAGCCCCGCCAGCAGCCAGTTTCCCTGCCGGGCCGACAGCAGCGCCCCAACGGCCAGCATCAGGAACAGCGATTCCGTATAGACCGCGGAGAAGAAGAACGCCGTCGGAAAGAGCGCCAGCGCCAGGAGCGTCCGCCGTGCCGTTGGCCGGTCGAAGTCCAGCGCAACCAGGCGGTAGAGCAGAATCAGCGCGATCAGGAAGGCGACGTGAGAGATCACCCAGCCGGCCGTCTCCACGGAGACGCCCGTCAGCCGGCTGCCTGCCGCCATCAACCAGGGATAGAGCGGCCAGAACGCCGGGAAGGCGTCGTTCGGTGGAGGGCCGCCGTAGCCCTGCTCCGCGATCAGCTTGTACCAGAAGCCGTCCCACTGTCGCAGCGGCTCCACCAGCACGCGGGCCAGCCCTTCCATCGGGACTGGCACGTATCGGTACGGCGCCGAATCCTCCCGCGGCGTGCCCGTCAGATAGGCAAGACTTGCCACCACCTGAACGATCGTGAAGTGGACGAGGCCGACGAGCACAGGGAACGTGATCGCCTCCGCGGCGATTGCCTCACGACGTGCCGCCACGCCTCCCGGCGGCGTGGCGAGGCGGACAGTTTCGCGGGTCCGGCTGCGCATCCCGTACGTCATGCGGCGAAGGATAGGCTCCCGCTCCCGGCTGCGCTAGCCCTGTACCTAGCCAGCAGCCGGGTAGAATGCGGCCCACGCTGAACAGGGACGTGGCAACGGATAGGAGCGACGACGGATGGACCTCGGACTGACCGGCAAGGTGGCGATCGTCGCCGCCTCCAGCAAAGGTCTCGGCCGCGCCGTGGCGACGACCTTCGCCCGTGAAGGCGCGCTCGTCACCGTCAACGGCCGCGCTCCCGACACACTCGCGGCGACCGCCGCCGCAATTCGCTACGAGACGGGCGGCGACGTGTTGGAGGTCGTCGGTGATGTCAGGAACCCGGACGACATCCACCGCCTCGTCGACGAGACTGTGACCCGCCATGGCGGACTGGACCTGCTCATCTGCAACGCTGGTGGTCCACCCTCGGGCACCTTCGCATCATTCCCCGAGGACGGACCGTGGCTCGCGGCGCTGGAGCTCAACCTGATGAGCACGCTCCGCCTCTCCCGAGCGGCGCTGCCGCACCTGGAGGCCCGAGGCGGCGGCAGTATCACCAACATCGTCTCGATCTCCGTCAAGCAACCGATCCCCCACTTGATCCTGTCTAATACGGCGCGCACCGCGGTCATCGGTCTTGCCAAGAGCATGGCGACAGAGTTCGCCGCTCGCAACATCCGGATCAACAATGTCTGTCCCGGCCCCACGATGACCGATCGGATCACCAGCCTTGCCGCCAGTCGCGCAAAAGAGAGCGGTCGCACCATGGAGGACGTGCTGGCCGAGGACGCCCAGGCGATCCCGATGGGCCGCTTGGGCGAGCCGGAGGAGTTCGCCAACGTTGTCGTCTTCCTGGCGTCCCCGGCCTCCTCCTACGTCACCGGTGTCACCATCCAGGTCGACGGCGGCTCCGCTCGTGGCTTGATGTAGGGGGGATATCGTCTCTCGCGGAAGCGTCTCCTCCGGTAACGTCCCTGATTCGCGCGGGGCTGCAGGTCGTGCCGAAAAGGGCGGAGATCGAGATAGCGCACGTGATCATGGACTACGCCATCACGGGTCTTACTCTCCACCCCATCGCCTCGGGACACCATTGCATCGAGGATGACGAGTTGAACCCCGTGGGCCGATGCAATGATGAGAGCGCTTGCCTGTGACTGTCCGGCTGGTGCCAAGCCCGGTGCCAGGTAGTTGGAGGCAACGTGATGCAATCTCCGCGGACTGGTTCGCCGCCGCCTCCACCGTCGACCCGTCCCGGGCGGCCAGTGGCCACTCGGTAGCGACGGTACAGACAACGTCGGAGTGCTGGCATATCATGTGCGCCCAGTGCCACATGGATCCCAGACGTGCGACCGTGGTTCCGAAGCTGCACCCACGGGCTGCCAATGCCTACCAGCCGGGAGGAACGAGATCATGAATAGCAAACAGGTGAAGGGCCTAGCCGTGATCAGCATCGCCGACGGCAGGAAGCTGGGCTCGGTCAACCACATCTTCATCGATCCCGTCCAGAGGCAGGTCG
>JALYMD010000358.1 GCA_030773875.1 Chloroflexota bacterium
GTTGAAAAACTCCCCGGTGGACCGTCCGAGCCCTTTCAGCGGGTTGATGGAGGCCCGAATCCGGGTAAATCGAGGCCTTAGAGCCCGATCCGGGCACCCGTGGAGACCAATTCCCGGCTTTTTCAACAGGCTGGGCTGTTATCAGGGGAGGAGAGGGGTGGGCGGCAGGCCGGGTACCTGCAAAAAAGCCGCGCCGAGAGCAGCGTCGCGAGGTGGCGGAACCAAGGGGCGTACCGCCGTTCTTCGGGATCACCCTGAACCAGGTGCGACGTGATCCCCCGCCCGCGAGAGCGGCCCGAGCCGACCCCGCTATCGTTCGCGCACAGTTGAGGGTTGTCACGGTCGCAGACCTGCTCGACCTCGCCGCGTTGTGAGGCAGGGCGGGGCGAGCAGCGTCTCGTTTCCTGCGTCGCGGCCCCTCATCGAGGGACAAGACCCAGGCCCGTCGCCACCGTCAACTTCCGGACGGGCCCAGTGGAGGGATCGCGCCCAGTTGTTGCAGCAGCCCCAAGGTGTCGGGGCTGTGCCAGTCTTCCACCAGTTTGCCGTCCGCGAGGCGGCTGATCACGATCCCCGCCTCCGTCACCCGCCGGCCGGTCCGCGGGATCCCCATCAGTTCGCCCTGGTGCGTGCCGCGAACGGTATAGCGGCTCACGACCTTGTCCCCTTCAGCGATCAGATCCTCGACGGTGGCCTGCAAGTCGGGGAAGGCCGCGCGGTACATCGCGATCAACTGCGCGAAGCCATCGGGACCGTGCAACTCCGGCGTCCCGGGGGCGTGGTAGATGAACTCGGGAGCGATCAGTTCGTCGGCAACCCCCAACGTGCCTCGGCTGACGACCTCGTCCCACACCCGGCAGACGATGGCCTTGTTCTCCTCGAGAGACATCATGTGACCCTCCTTAGGCTTCCCGACGAGGCATGACGGCAATCTCGCTTGTCGTCGACACCGTGCGAGGAAGCTCCAACGCCGCTCGGAGCTGGCGTTCCTGCCCAGCCCGGCCAGGGCCGGACGATCAGGGTGGGGGCTGGCTCGTCTACGTTCCCTCCTCGGGGCGGCGGGGCGAGCGCGGGCGGATGCTCCCGGCGGCCATGCCTCAGTCGATGCGCAGACTCTCCATCATCGTCCAGCAGTGGCCGAACGTGTACACCTCCGCCCCGCCTAGCCGGCCGTCCCACTCCGCCAGGGTGGCGTCGGTGCAGGCCTGGGCGACGGCGTCCAGGTACGTGTCGAACAGCAGCCACTGGTTCTCGAACCCCGTCTGCTGCGCGATGGCCATGAAGTCCACCGTCTGCAGGGCCTCGGCCGCGTTGGCCCGGATGTCGAGGACGTACTCGCGCTGGACCTCGATGTCCTGGCGGGTGCCGAGGCGGGTCAGGTGGCCCCCGACGAAGGTCTCGAAGTCGTAGGCGAGCGCCTCGTCGTGGGCCTCCACGAAGCCGGGGACGTCCTCGGCCAGCGCCAGGTCCTGGAACGGCACCCAGCCGGGGAAGATGATGTCCACTAACATCAGAACCTTCTGCTTGGGCGCGTAGACGAAGATGTTGCCCGGCTCGTGGTTGTTGCCCCGGTAGGTCAGCTCCAGGGTCTGGTCCCCCACCGTCAGGGTGGAGCTATCCGCGAAGGTCACGGTGGGCACCGGACGGTTGGGGTCGTTGCGCTCGGCGAGTTGAGCGGCCGTCGCCTCGTGGGCGACGTAGGTCGCGTCGTCGGGGAACAGGTGGGCCGCCCCGATGTGGTCGGCGTGGGTGTGGCTGTAGACGACGTGGGTCACCGGCTCGGCCGTCACCTCCGCGATCGCTGTGAGCAGCTTCTCGCCGATCGACGGCGGCGCGTCGACGACGATCACGCCTTGGCCAGTGGTGAGGAACATCGCCTGGTAGGAGCCCTCCGTCACCCAGTAGAGGCCGTCGCGGATCTCCTCGACGAGGTAGCCCTTCTCGGGGATGGCCGGGCCACGGGTGGTTTCAGGCAGGGGGCCGGCTCCCGGGGTGGCCCCTGGAGTCGCCCCCGCGGCCGTCTCATCCTCATCGTGGGCGAGCCCCGAGAGCGGCATGCCGGCGAGCATGAGCGCGAGCACCGCCATGAAGGCGACCAGCGCGGCCCATCTGGTGCGATCCACGTGCATCTTCTCATCCTTCCATTGCCGATCGGCCCCGGCCGACGACTCGACTACCCCTGCTTGATGGCCTGGATGTCGAGGGTGATCTTGACGTCCTCGCCCACCATCACCCCGCCGGTCTCGAGCGCGGCGTTCCAGGTCAGGTCGAAGTCCTTGCGGTTGATCTTGGTGTTGGCTGTGAATCCGGCGCGCCGATTGCCCCACGGATCGGTCCCTGACCCTTCGTAGCAGACATCGAGGACGACCTCGCGCGTGACCCCGTGCAGCGTCAGGTCACCGACCACCTTGAAGTGGTCCTCATCGAGTGGCTGGACGCGGCGGCTGACGAATCGGATCGTCGGACACGCGTCGGCATCGAAGAACTCCGGCGACCGGAGGTGGGCGTCGCGATCGGCGCTGCCGGTGTCGATGCTGGCTACGTCGATCTCGACGTCGACGGCCGCCTCGGTGGGCCGGGCCTCATCGAAGTCGAGGTGACCGCGGAACGCGCCGAAGCGGCCCTTGACCGAGCTGATCATCAAGTGGCGGATCGAGAAGCCGACCTCGCTGTGGGCCGGATCGATCGCCCAACGGGCGACTCCGCCCGCTGCCTGCCCCGCCTCGGGGGCGGGGATCGTCTGCGTCACATCCTCGTGCTGCGCTTCGGCCACCAGAGTCTCCTTTCCGACAGGCGCTGAGAGGCTCCTGACTTGTTCACGCGGCAGGCAGAAAAACGGCACGAGTCACCATCTCACCATCGCCTGTCGTAGCCTCTAACCCTCATGGTAAAGAGACGGAGTGGACGTGCCAGTGAACAATGGTGACAAGAACGTGAACAACTGCTGAGCGATCGTGGACGGCGGAGATGACGCATCCTCGCTGCGTGATTGTGCGGCTTCGGTCACACCGCTGCGCGCACCGCTGCCCGTGCGCGGGAGTTGGCGCCAACTCCCCATCGCCTCCAAGTCGTTCCTGGTCGTCGGGATCCTCTTCGGGCTTCGCAACGCGGTGGACGCCTTCCTATGCTTCGAGTGCGTCGGCCTCCAGAAGTTCGGCCGGCGGGAGGTCAAGTGCATGGAGAGACCATGAGGGAGGGGAAGATGCGCCCTCTCACGGTCCGGCTCTCGCTCGTCGCCGTCGCCCTCGTCGGCCTGCTCGCCGTCGGCCACCCCCCGACCGTCGCCCAAGAGAGCACGCTGCCAAGCGAGGGATTCACGCCCCCGAGGAGGTGCACTTCGAGACGCTCGGCTTTGCCCTGAGCGTCTCTGTGCCCAGCCCGAGCGACGTGGTCCTCGTTCGCCTCAGCCTTGGGCCGAGCGCCTTCCTGCTAGCCGACCCGGCCGATCGGAGGGTGGCGCTGCTCGTCGTTGAGACATCTGTCCGTCCTAGCGAGCAATGAAGCGATAGCCAGTGCCCCATTCTGTCGGGATGTCGCGGCGAGCTTCGGCATCGTCGCCGCGCTTCAGGCGCAACGGGCGGACGAAGACCTTGAGGTAGCTCGGATCGGCGACCCCCTCCGGCTCCCACGCCCGCTCGAGCACCGCCTGGTGGGGGAGCATCTTGCTGGCGTGGTGGAGCCGCTCTAGGTGGTCAAGGTGCGTGGTCAGGCAGTCGGCAGCCTCGAGATCGAGGGCGCGCACCGTGTCGGCGATGGCATCGTGCAGATCGACGAGCCACGAGCCATTAGCAGACACGAACGATCACGGGTCATGCTCACAATCACCTGGCGACGGTGGGCCTGAGAATGGCTCAGCCTGTTGAAAAAGCCGGGAATTGGTCTCCACGGGTGCCCGGATCGGGCTCTAAGGCCTCGATTTACCCGGATTCGGGCCTCCATCAACCCGCTGAAAGGGCTCGGACGGTCCACCGG
>JALYMD010000359.1 GCA_030773875.1 Chloroflexota bacterium
GTCCCAGTCCGGCACCTCAAGGCCAATGAGCGGCGCATCGGTGTCGGGGTGGCGGGTGACGGGCTGGCCGTGCATCATCGCCCGGTACACCTTTCCGGTGGCGAGATCCACGCCGGCGCCGATCCCACCTTGGTGCAGGTTCGCCCGTCCCTTGGACGCCTGAGTGGGCAGACGCAACATCGACAGCACCGGAACGTCGTGGTAGCAGATGATCCAGATGTCGGGCAACCCGACCGGAACCACCGCCTTGAGCGCTTCATGGGGCACGATCAAAGGCTCCATGATGGCGTCGTCCCGGTCCGCAACGCCGGAGGAGACTTCGCCCTCCAGGATCTCGCGAATCTGCTGCTCCACCTCGGCCTGATCCAGGTGGCGGCCAGACGCGCTGCACCAGCCAGATGTATCTCGCCCCGCCACCAGCAGGACGCCTGCCCCTTGGCGGCCGCGGTTCGGCTTGACCACCCAGGAGTCCGGCAGCGCCTGCCAATCGATAGTCGCCAGGTCCCGCCGGTCGCTCACCAGCGCGAGCGTCGGGGCGACGGGGATGTTGGCCTTCTGGAGCGCCGTCTTCGTCAAGTGCTTGTTGTTGACCAACCGGATGGCCTCGAGGGTGTTCTCCCGCTCGACGTACAGGTTGCGAGCGTTCATCCCCAGGATTCCGGCCCAGCGTTCGGACGTAAAGTGCATCACGATGACCTCCGTTCGGTGATCGCGGGGCGGGGCTCGGCGGCTGGACGGAAGCGAGTGAGTTCCAAGAGACGCAGACCTCGGTATCGACCAAACAGGAGGGACAGCAACCCGCCGAGAAGGGCAACTATCCATGGCGCTCGGTTCACCCAGGACTGGACGGGCCCGGCGATCAGGATGGGGTAGGCGATCGATGCCACGGCGAGCGTCCAACCGCATGTCTTGAGGGCCGTGGCCAGGCTGTCTTCCTCCCAGTTGGTCCAAAAGCGCTCAACCATAATCGCGAGAACCACAACCGGGAAGGCGGCTGCCCCAGGACCGCCAGGAATAAATTCTTCCAGATAGAGATCAAGGATCAGCATGACCTCCACCACCAGCGCGACGAGCACGGCGAGACGGGCAACACGCGGCAGGTGTAGCCGCCTGAGCAGCGGCTGAATGAGCAGCCCCGCCGCCAGAATCGCCGCGAACATCCCAATCCCCCGGACAAATCCGATCTGCTCAAACGCAATGGTGAGCAAGATGGGAGCGAACACCCCGAAGGTGACGAGACCAACCAGTGTCCTGATCCCAACCACAAGGGCGGCAGTCACCGGAATGGTGGTGAGGAGCGTCAGGGCCTCCGACCTCGACGAGGTCGACCCGAACACCGCGCCTGCACAGAGCCGGTCCGACGAGCTTCCGGCGGAGCCGTCGGGCCTCGTGAGGTCTTCCCGGGAGGGATCGACGGCGAAGCCGACCAGGTCACGACGCCCTAGCAGCATCGGATGCGTGCGCTCATCGCGGTCGGTGACCGTGACCTCGGTGTCGATGGTCTTGCCGGCAACCCTGAGGCGCACATTGGCCTTTGGCCGCTTCTCCTCCCCAAGCGAGGATCGGATCGTGATCGTCTCGGCATTCTCCAGGTCGATGCCGAGGCTCTTGGCGAAGTCGTCATCGATGGACGAGTACCCGGCTCCTGTGTCGACCCTGGCCTGCTGCTCGAATGCCTGGGGATCACCTTGGACGCCGACTTCTACGGGCTCACTGCGCCCGATGAGACGGAGTTCGCAGTCCCCCGTGGCGGCGCTCGCCCCACTCGGCATCAGCAGCACGGCGGCGATAACGATCAACGCCAGAGCGGACCTCGTTGGCCAAGAACTGCGCGTCACCGTCCTCTTCCATCCAATGAGCCAAGGGACGCATCCGTCGCGCACCATCCGCCACGACCGAATCTTGCCGCCGATATCTGCGATCCCGGCTTCCGATCCGCCGTGGCCACGTCTGAACAGAGATCCCTTGGTACCCATTTCAGAAACCCCTAACGATGGTGATTGTGGAATTGCGTGGTCCGAGGCGATGCCAATGCCTCGGACGGAGATTCGACGTGGCCGGTCGACGAAGCGACTGGTAGGCCGGCAAGCTACTGCTTCAAGGAGCGCTCGTCTCACGACGACCCACAGTCACCCGACTCGGGTCTCCCCTCCTCGCACAACGAGGGGCGGCGACCGAATCTTGGTCGCCGCCCCCCGCCCGACCTCATCAGCACCTCTCAAGAGAGCCGCTGATGGTTCCGACCTCACCGGTCAGGGGGAGGCGGTTGCGGTCACTCGTCGGCGTGCGCCTTGACGACGCTACGTCGAGGTCGAGGTGCTGTTCGGGTCGGTCTGCGTTTCGCAGACCCCGTTGTTGCAGCTCTCCGAAGTCGAGCCGGAGTCCGAGTCGTCGTCCGTGCTTCCATCGTCCGTGCTGCCGGTGGTCGAGGTTGAGGTGCTCGTGGAGCACTGGTCGTTGCCTTCGGCATCGGCGACGCAGGTCTTCGTCTCCGTGACGCAGACGTCGTTATTGCAGCTGGTCGACGTGGAGGTCGAGGTGGTACCGGGCTCATTGGCGGAGACGGCGGTCGCGGTGAACGCAAACACCGCCAGCAAGAGCGACAGCGCCGTTAGCATCGTGAGGAGACCGCGACCCACTCGTGCCTTGAACATCATGCCGTACCGTTTCCTTCTGGCCTTGCTGGCCATCAGTGGTCGCTCGATCGGCACGTTGCCGGCCAAGGGGTGGGCGGCATCGTTCGCCGCCCACCGGTTCCTGATCTCGCGGCACCAACCGCATCGCATCACCGACTGTCTCGCAGGAACGTGTAATGACCGCTCCGCCAGAGGTCGCGTGAACGAGCGACGGAACGTCTACGAGTTGACGATGCCGTCACCGTCGTTGTTGTTGCCGCCGTTGCCGCTGCCACCGTCGTCGACATCGTCGACATCGTCGACATCGTCGCCGTCATTGTCCACGTTGACGATCCCGTCGCCGTCGTTGTTGTTCCCGCCGTTGTTGCTGCCAGTGTCGGCAGACACGGCGGTCGCCATGGTAAACGCCAACATCAGTCCGAGCATGAGCGCCGCCAACTTGCGGCCCCACTCTCCTGCAAGCAAGTTCATGTCCTAACTTCTCCCTCTCGGTCTGGCCTGGCAGGCCACAGATACCGCCTCCAATCGTTCGGAGGCCCCACGACGGCAAAACCGCCAATGTTCAGTCCTTGCCGCCTCTCCCTCCTTTCGTTCAACCCGCGTGCGGCGGCCGCACGAATCGGGCAGTGCTCAGTAGTAGAGGACACGGGGGGGCGAAAAAATACATCTGAGGGCCGTCTCTTTCGGTGAAAACGAACCGGCAAGCGAATCCGGCCGGCGGGCGGCGGACCGGTGTCCGCGCGATGCCAGATCAAGGCCGTCTCCGCGACGCTGGCCGGAAACCATCTCCGCTGGGGGAGCCATCCAACCCCGTGCCTCTTGCCCCTCAGCCGATCGCGCCCCTCAAACCCGTCGAAACGCGCCGGGCCAGGCCCCACGTGAAGGGCAGGTACGCCGGCACGCGGGCGGTGCCATCCGCCTCCGCTCCACCGCTCGCCGAGGTGGCCTCCGCGAACGCGGCGACCGACCGGCCACTGCCTCGCCCACGCCCGCGACGTCGTCAGCGGCGCCGGTCTCTGAACCACGGACCACGCCTGGTCACCGCGCCCTCCAATCGCGCCGCGCACACACAAAGGAGGGGGGCCGGATGCCCCCCTCCCACGCCTTGGACCTAGCGATTGAATCCTGCTTGGCTGCGTGGCGCCCCGCCCCGCCCGACCTTCTGGCGGGCGTAGGGCCGACGGCGCGCCGGCCAGCGATCAGCTCGGGCGCCTAGTCGACGATGATGAGCAAGTCACCGTTGTCGAGCAGGTCGAAGCCGAGCACATCGCCGACCTCGATGTCGAGATCGTTCAGGATGTCCTCGAGCTCGATGTCAAAACCGTTCAGGATGTTCTCGAGGACTTCGATATCAACATCCTGAATGTCGACATCGATGTCGTTGTTGTTCAAGACGTTGTTAAGGGCCTGCAGATTGTTGAGCGAGTCCTCGATCTCGACCACAGCGACATCGACGTCGGCATCGTTAAGTTCGACCAGGGCGTCGCCGACGGTCGCTACGACGGCTTTCGAGCCGTTCCCATCGACATCGAAGAACTCGACTCCGTCTAGCTGCGCGCTTGCGTGGCCAGCGAAGGCTAACGTGGCCGCCATGGCACCGCCGAGGACGGCGGATGTGAGTCGTCGGTTCATAACTGACCCCGTGAGCGGGTTTTGACTCCAGGTCCACGGACCTCCACCATGGACGGTGCTTCGAGCCGACCCGTGGAGGTGCCCCGTGGACCTGGAGGAGTGCATTATCGCCGTCTACTGCCTGCTCGAC
>JALYMD010000360.1 GCA_030773875.1 Chloroflexota bacterium
CCGCCACATCCGGCAAGGAGGAGCATGCCGGCCAGGACCAAAACGACAAACCAGCTAGACCGCATCGTCCCCCTTTCCAGCAAGTCCCAGCGCAGCGGCATTGCCCGCTAACGCCTCCACCACGAACGCCACATGCTCATCGAAATCCACGCCTAGCTCCTCCGCCGCCCGCACCATGGTCTCCCGGTCCACCGCTCGGGCGAAAGCCTTGTCCTTCATCTTCTTCCGCACGGCTTTGGGGGTAACCTCGGCGACGGCCCGGGATGGACGGACCAGGGCGACCGCGCTCACGAAGCCCGAGAGCTCGTCCACCGCGTAGAGCGTCTTCTCCAGGAGTGACTCCCGTGGCACATCCAGGTATTCAGCGTGACTCAAGATGGCCCGGATCACCCACTCCGGGTAGCCTCGCTCCCGGAGCAGGGGTATGCCTGCCTCAGGGTGCTGATCGGCAGTGGGATGAATTTCGTAATCGTAATCATGAACCAAGCCGACGAGGCCCCAATCCTCCTCCGGTTCCTCAAACTTCCGCGCGTACGCTCGCATCGCCGTCTCCACAGCGAGGCAGTGACGGCGCAGGCTTTCACTCTCGATAAACTCGGTGACCAGCGACCAAGCGTCGTCCCGCGAAATCGCCACCCTTCGTCCTCGCGCTCTGCAGGCCGCCCTTCGGCCCGCCGCAGACCCCATGCTAGAGGGAGGTCCGCTCGGTACGCCAACTACACGACAAGCATGGCGTCCCCAAAGGAGAAAAACCGGTACTCCTGGGCGATCGCCTCCTCGTAAGCGCTACGGAGATGGGGCCAATCGATGAGGGCGCTGACCAGGAGCAGAAAGGATGACCGGGGCAGATGGAAATTGGTGACAAGCCCATCCACCACGCTCCATCGGTGACCCGGCACGATGAAAAGTTCTGTCCATCCGCGAAAGCCGCCCCCTGTGTCTGAGTTCCCCCTGACTCCGAGCGTCTCCAACGTCCGAGCCGATGTCGTCCCTAGGGCGACAACCCGGCCTCCTGCCCCGCGCGTTTCGGCGATCCTTCCCGCCGTCTCCTCCGAAACCTCGCACCACTCTCGGTGGATGACGTGTCCGCCCACGGTCTCAGCCGTGACGGGTCTAAACGTGTCCAAGCCGACGTGGAGCGTGACCTCCGCCCAACCAACTCCTCGTGCCTGCAGTCGCTCCCTCAGGTCGGGGGTCACGTGCAGACCGGCAGTTGGCGCCGCCGCCGAGCCCGGCACGGTGGCATACACCGTTTGGTATCGCTCCGGATCGGTCAGTGGCGTACGAATGTACGGAGGGAGGGGAACCGTGCCAAAGGCCTGCAGGGGAACCTCATCACCATCATCGAAGCCAATCTCGACCTGTCCGGCGTCACCAACTGCCATCACGGTGAGCCGCGCACCCGGACCCGTCCCGTCGAGATGCCGCAGTACGAGCCGACCACCCGGCCGCAGCCGCCGGCTCGGCTTAGCGAGCGCCCTCCACCGTCCCCCCCCCGATCCGGGTCAACAGGAGCAACTCCACTTTGCTCCCGGTGTCAGACCGTTCGGCTTGGAGCCGCGCGGGAAGGACCCGACTGTTGTTGGCGACGATGAGATCTCCCGGCTGCAACCATTCCGGCAGATCCCGTAGGGCAGCGTGATGCCAGCGGCCGGTGGCGCGCTCAACGACTAACAAGCGAGACGCGTCCCGGGGCTCAATTGGGGTCTGAGCAATCAGGGAGGCGGGCAATTCGTAGTCGAAGTCAGCGATACGAAGGTCTGCCGCCGCGTGGTTCAGATCCGTCACGTCTCATCCAGGAAGGACCGCTGCTGGGTGTCGAGCGACGCCGGCACGGGGAAGCCCAAATGCTCGTAGGCGTGCCGCGTTGCCACTCGCCCTCGGGGCGTGCGCTGCAGAAACCCGAGCTGGATCAGGTACGGCTCATACACGTCCATAATCGTGTCGGTCTCCTCGCTCGTGGCCGCAGCAAGGGTTTCGACACCCACAGGTCCGCCTCCGAACTTCTCAACGATCGAAAGCAGGATGCGCCGGTCGATATCATCCAGACCAAGGTCGTCGATCTCAAGCATCGTCAGGGCCTCGGCCGCCACCTGCGCATCGATTGAGCCGTTCCCATGCACCTCAGCGAAGTCACGCACCCGTTTCAGCAACCGGTTCGCCACCCGAGGCGTTCCGCGAGAGCGCATCGCCACCGCGCGCGCACCCGCTTCCTCAATCGGCACCCCGAGGATGGCCGCCGATCGGGTGATGATTTCGAGCATCGCGTCGGGGTCGTAGAAGTCAAGCCGTAGCACCGCTCCGAAACGATCCCTCAGTGGCCCCGTAAGTAGGGCAAGCCGCGTCGTGGCGCCGACCAGCGTGAACTTGGGCAGGTTGATCCGCATCGTCCGGGCGGCGGGGCCCTTGCCGATCACGATATCTACCGCATAGTCCTCCATCGCCGGGTAGAGCACCTCTTCCACCACCCGGTTCAGCCGATGGATCTCGTCGATGAAGAGGACATCGCCGGCCTTTAGATTGGTCAGGATAGAGACGAGGTCCCCCTGGCGCTCAATGGCGGGGCCAGAGGTCACCCGCAGGCTCACGCCCATTTCTGCCGAAATGATGGACGCGAGGGTCGTCTTGCCGAGACCGGGCGGACCGTACAGCAGGATATGATCGAGCGGCTCGCCCCGCTTCTGCGCCGCCTCGATGAACACCCCCAAGCTCGCCTTCACGCGGTCCTGGCCGATGTACTCGGCAAGCCGGCGCGGCCGGAGGCTGCGTTCGAGAGGGGCGTCCTCGCCGCGCTGGGCAGGAGTAAGCAAGCGGGAGGATCCCTCCTCGCGTGGTTCGCTCTGGCGGCGGGCAGTGGGCACGTCGGACATACGGGGAGTATACGCGCCGGGTCGAACAGCCGTTCGTTATCCGGCGTCTTCCACGAGCATGTTAGGGATGCCGTCTTCTATAGGATAACGTCGGCCGCAGGAGGTGCAGATAAGCTCCTGGTTTTCGAGGCGAAGGTCCTGCTTGTCGACCGGGCAGACAAGCAGGTCCATCAGCTGTGCCGGCAGCACATCGGCTATCACATCGTTGTTCTGAACCAGAACCGTCACGGTGTTCCCTCCATAGACGCCGCAGATGGCGTCGCTCCCACGCCCGGAGTAGCCTGGCCTAGCGCCGCCAATTCCTCGGCCGCTCGCTGAGCCAGGTACTGGTCCGGAGCAATCTCCATCACGTCTCGATAGCCAGCGACCGCATCCTCAATCCGCGGAGGATGCCACGTCCGGTAGAGCTGGGCCCGGTAAAAGAGGGCCTCGACGTTGCGCGGCTCCGCTTCGAGCACCTTCGCAAATTGGAGTTCCGCGTCGGCCTGCTTCTCACCGTCCGCAAGCACTCGGGCGAACTCGAGGCGCCGGCCAGTATCGTCCGGGTTCGCCGCGAGCAGACGCTCGTAGAGTGGGATCGCTTCCGATACCTTCCCCGTGTTCGCGAGGAGATTGGCTAAGAGCGCCGTTGCCTCAACGTCCTCCGGACGGGCAGCAACTGTCGCCCGCAAGGAGTCTTCCAGCTCCGTGCTTGGCTCCTGATACTCAAGCGGATCAGCGTCCCCCGCCCCTCCCTGCTGGTCGAAGATCGCCGTACCGAGAGCGCCCGCGACAAGGGAGCAAACCACGAGCGTCGCGAGGATCGAGAAGGCGATCTGCGCCCCGTCGATGCGGCTCAGTCGCCGACGCCAGGAAGAGCGCGGGGATCGGACTGGTCTCCGAGGAACATCAGATCGCGATGGTGGGCGCACGATCATTCACCATGCC
>JALYMD010000361.1 GCA_030773875.1 Chloroflexota bacterium
GGCCGACCAGCGGTCAAGGTTCCGGTCTTGTCGAAGGCAACGGCGCCCACGCTAGCAAGGGCTTCAATGGCAGCGCCACCCTTGAAGAGCACTCCGCGCCGCGAGGCCGAGCCAATGGCTGCTACGAGCGCCACCGGGGTTGAGATGACCAACGCGCACGGGCAAGCCACGACGAGCAGCACCAAGGCCTTGAAGAGCCAGCCACGGAAGTCGCCCAAGACGAGGGGGACCACGGTCGCGATGAGGAGCGCCGCGGCGACGACGATCGGGGTGTAGACCGCCGCGAAGCGATCGACGAAGGCCTGAGCCGGCGCCTTGGACGCCTGCGCTTCTTCCACCATCGTGATGATCCGGGCCAACGTCGTGTCGCTGGCTGGCTTGGTCGAGCGGACCTCGAGCAAGCCGTCACCGTTGATGCTGCCGGCGAAGACCGCGCTGGCAGGTTCCACCTCGACGGGAATGGACTCACCTGTGATCGTGGCTTGATCGACGGCCGACCGGCCGATTAAGACCTCGCCGTCGACCGGCACCCGATCGCCTGGCCGCACGATGACCACTTCCCCGACGGCCACGTCGGGGACCGCGACGCGTACCTCGTCACCTGCGCGCTTCACGGTTGCTTCCGCCGGGGCGAGCCTGACGAGGGCTTGGATCGCACGGCGAGTGCGTTCCACCGTCAACGTCTGGAGCGTGAGGCCGATGGCGAACAGGATCAAGACGGAAGCGCCTTCGTCCCAGCGGCCAATTGCCACGGCGCCCACGGCAGCGATGCTCATCAGCACGTTCATGTCGGCTCGGTCGGCCTTCAGCGCGTACCAGGCCGAGCGAGTGATTGGGTAGCCAGCGACGGCCATCGCGAAGAGGTAGGGCCCAGCGCTGATGGCGCGGTCCGCCTCGGCGCGCTCGAGGCCGAAACCCACCGCCCAGAGGAGTGCGGCCACGATCGTCTCAATCAGCCGCCGCTGACGCCACCATCGGTGTGCCGTAGGCGGAGTAACGCCCGTGGACCCGTCGCGGGGGGTCGCCCTGTAGCCAGCCTGCTTCACCGCATCGACGACTGCGTCCTGGCCGAACTCCGGGCCTTGTCGCTCGACGGTCAACGTCGCCGCACCAAAGTTCACGGTTGCCGTCGCGACGCCAGGCAGCCGCTGGACGCCGGCCTCGATCGTCTTGGCGCACTCGCTGCAGTCCATGCCGGACACGTCGAAGATCCACCGGCCGTCATTTTCCGGCGGCGTAGGAGCCTCTCGGACTCCGTACCCGAGGGCCCTGACCCGCCCGACCAGATCCTTCTGCTCGACCGAAGCGGGATCGTAGGTTACGTCAGCCATGCCGTTGGCCACGTTCACCTTGGCAGACTGCACTCCCGATATCGACACCAGCGAAGCCTCTAGCGTCTTTGCGCAGCCGCCGCAGTCCATCCCGGTCACTTCCAAGCGACAGGCGGCTCCCGCCTGCATGGTGGAGGCCGGCCCATGCGTCGAGGACGGGACCACGTCGGTGGCCCAGTCTTCTTGAGTCACGATTCCACCTCATCGGTTCGGTGGTTGATGTGATCGAGCGCCTGGCCGTAGAGCGCGGCGACGTGGGAGTCGTCGAGCGCGTAGTAGGCGAGGCGCCCGTCCCGGCGAGCGCGGACGAGGCCGAGTGAGCGGAGCAGGCGCAGGTGGTGGGAAACCGCTGACTCGCTCTGCCCGACCGCGGCAGCTAAATCGCAGACGCAGAGCTCGCGCTGGGCCAACGCGGCCACGATACGGAGTCGGGTGGGATCGCCGAGTGCGGCAAACAGCTCGCCCAATGCCGCGAGCGCGGGCACCGGCGGTAGTGTGGCCCGGGCCTCACGAACTGCGTCGACGTGGACCACCCGCTCTTCGCACGCAAGATGGGCTAATACCGCTAGTTGATCCTGCTTTCGCGGTCGCGCCATCGTGCAGCCCTTTCGCCTCGAGAGTCATCCGTTATGTGTGAATAACAACTCAGATATCGTGTGGAGTATATCACCGGGTGGCCCGGGGTAGGGTCTGGGCTTGGAGTCCCAGGCCCCGGAACCCGAACCATGGAGCCTGAACCATAGAGCCGCTCGGATGAGGGTCTCAGAAGGAGAGACGATGCGGCAACGGGCGGCAACGGGATCTGGTCAACGAGCATGCCGAAATCGAGGACGGCAGTTGAGACACTTGCGTGGTCTGCGGGGATGCCGAGTGCAAATTGGCGGCCGCGTTATGCCGATCCCTGGCGGAGCCATCGAGTGATGATGGACGGGCTCTCTGCGGCTGTAGTGGCCGTGGTCCTTGATGAACGCCTGGATGACAAAGTGAGGTGCGAAACCGCCGAAAAAGCTCGCACCTGGCGCCTCTGCGCCCGATGGCCCGAGTGTCAGACGGGGATTTGCTAAAGACGTGGCCCCCCGCTAGCCTGTTCCCATCCCTTCCATCCCCTCAGGCTCAGGGGACGCGTGGGGTGCAGGCACTGACGCCATTGCGTCCAGGATCTCCTGCATCTGCTGGACTTCCGACGTCTGAGCCTGCGCGATCGCCCGCGCCAGCCGGCGAACCTCGTCGCGGCCGGCGCGCTCCAAGCCTGCCTGGGCCATGGAAACTCCGCTCTGATGGTGCCGGATCATCAAGCGAAGAAACTCAGCGTCGGCTTGGGCAAGAGGGAGATGCTCAAGTTGCTCGATCTCCTCACGGCTCGCCATACCGGGCATTCGGCCGCGGGTCGGATGACCCATCCAGGCCATCGCCGGCTCCGCGCCCGTCGGCGGGAGACCCCAGACATCGAGCCACCCGAGCATCATGCCGCGCTGCGTGGCCTGGCTCTGCACGACATCCGTGGCGAGATACTTGATGGCTTCGTTTTCGGTCCGATCGCGGGCGATCAAGGCCATCTCGACCGCCTGTTCGTGGTGAGTCGCCATGTCCCTGGCGAAGCCGGCATCCACGGAATCATCACCGGGGAGACGCGGCCAAAGTTGCCAGGCAAGCACCGCTGCTCCCGCTACAAGGGCGGCGATTAGGAGGACCGGGAACAGGGACCACGGTCGGAGACTCGCCGTTTCCTCAGTCGCGTCCGCTTCGGCGCGTGCGGCTTCGGATAGGTCGCCCGTCACCTAGACCGTCGCGTCTGTCCCGCCGGTGCATGCCGCCCCGGGTTCGGGGGCATCCGGGCTTTGCCGGAACTTGCGAATGAACTGGTCAAGCTTTTGGTCGTCCACCGCTGGAAGTTGAAGCTGCTGGTTCCACGCCGATGCGACGACGTTCACGCCCTCGGGCAGGTTTGGATAGGGGCTGACAAGGATGTACGTTTGAT
This sequence comes from Chloroflexota bacterium, assembly GCA_030773875.1. Next base: position 3,310 of record JALYMD010000361.1, read on the forward strand.
CGTCGGCCCGCTGGCGCAGATCGTCCACCTGCTCCTGAGGAAGGTCCGGCCGATAGGTGATCCAGACCGCGCCATGCTCAAGTGAGTGGACCGCATTCTCGGAGCGAATGGGCGCCGGGTAGAACCCGCAGTTTTGCCAGACTGGGTCATGGCGGCCGCCCACCGGCGGATTTTCGGCGTAGGCGACGACTTCGCCCGGTTGCTGGGAGTGTTCTCCGCCAGCGTACTGATACGTTTGGGTCCCTTCGGGGACTCGATTCACGCGTGCGTCCTCAATGTAGGACCAGATCGTCCATCCAATCCCGATCACCAATAAGACGGCGACCAGCGCCCCGCCGATTCGGGTCCATTGGCGAATGCGTCGCTGACGCTCGTATGCCTTCATGCGCTCTTCGCGCCGCTGCTTGATCATCTCGGGGCGGCGCTCTGCCCGCCGTGGCGGGGCCACGGGTGTGGAGAGATCCGGGTTGACCACCTTATTGACGCGCTCCCGCGCCCCGGTGATGAGCCTCGGCCCCTGTTCCGTTGCCTGGTTGTTCTGAACGCCTGCGGATGTGGCTGGGGTCTTCTTCGGGGGTTGGGACCGCTTGTTTGTAGACGCCATGATGGGCAAAACCTTTGATACGGTGCGGCTGGCACGCGCCTCGCGCGGCGCAGCGTCGCTACGTCCGGCCGTCGCCTATCGCGAGACTCCTCGGGCGGAGATGATACCATCCCTGC
>JALYMD010000362.1 GCA_030773875.1 Chloroflexota bacterium
GTCGAGCAGGCAGTAGACGGCGATAATGAACTCCTCCAGGTCCACGGGGCACCTCCACGGGTCGGCTCGAAGCACCGTCCATGGTGGAGGTCCGTGGACCTGGAGTCAAAACCCGCTCACGGGGTTAGTTAACAGCCGCCCTGGCAGCCCTCCGCCGGGCTTTCCTCAATAAGCCCGAGAAATGCGACGAGAACAACCGCCGGGGTGTCACCATCGTTGCGGAATTCGTACGCGGCGTCACCCCCGTGGAACAGGGCGTCTCCAGCGTTGAGGCGCACCTCGGTGCCGATCGGCAGCAATTCCCCGGCGACGAGACTGGCACCGGGGGTGGCGTCCGGCATGGCAACCGGCGAGGCAGCGGCGACTAGTTGGGCACGGGTGAGCCGGATCTCTCCTTCCAGCGCCGTGAGGGCGATCGTGCCGGCGTCGACGTAGATGGCCGCCGATTCGCTGAAGATTTGGTTTGGGATGCTTTCTCCAGGCGCGAGCGTGTAGCGCTTGAGGTCCAAGCGCCGGCAACCACCCTGACAGCCTTCTACATCCCTGGGTTCCACGTCGCCGGATGCCAGGGACTCGTCTATCACTGCCTGGGAGGCGCCTACCGCCGGAGTCGCCTCCGGCGTGCCTTCCTGGGCGCTTCTGAGTCCCAGCGCCCCTCCAAAGAGCGTCGCAACCACCAGCGCGAGCGCGAAGCCAAGCACGGCTAACCGTCCCATCGCCGTCACCTTTCCTCCTTACCTCCCGTCCCAGACGTGGAGATTCCGCCGAGGACGGCTCCCTATTCCTCCTCCCCAGCGTGCCGCAGATGACTCGGTTGCGCAAGGGACGTACGCGCGGTCCCTCCCAGCCCCTTCGTGAATACGTTCCGCCCTCGTCAGCGGATACGTTTACGTTCCTTCACGGAAGTTTCCCCGTTCGTTGAGGCGCACCATAGACCCGTGATCGCCGATGGCCGGCGACGCAAATTGGCAGGTCAACCGCATGAATCTGGTCTGGCCGCGGCAGAACACGGATGCATACGGGCGATGGGCCAGCAGGACACATGAGAAAGGAAAGGCACATGCAACTCGACGCGACGACGATGGAAGGCATGGCCGTCGAGCGGACCAGCATCACCGACCTGTCGGTGATCGGTGAGGAGCTCACGGAGGAAGAACTGTCGATGGTCTGCGGGGGTGCGAAACCCGTCTACACCGGCAAGACCTACTTCGAGGATACGGAGACCTGGGAGAACGACTTCCTCTCCGGGTAGGCCAACACGCCTTCGCAGGTTGGACGACGACATCCGCTCTGATCTGCCCTTCAGCCTCCCGTGGATCGGCAATAAGGTGCCAATCCACGGGAGGCTGAAGGGAGTGCCGAGGTTTGTCGCCGCACGAAAGGAGACCATCATGCGGATACCCGGCACGGAGGAGCCAGCGGAGACGCGCCGGCTGGACGTCGAGGACATCGCGCCCATCGACGAGGAACTGTTCGAGGATCAGCTCCGGCTGGCGACCGGAGGCATCAAGTCGACGTTCATCGGAACGTATTGCTACGACGGCGACGGGCAATACCTGTGCGACCACTACGACGGCTACTAGGAGTCGTGACGACTGGCGCGGGATAGTCGCCGCGCGAAAGGAGACCATCATGCGGGTGACGACCTCGGACGAGTCCGCGGAGACACACCGGCTGAACATCGAGGATATCGCGCCAATGGGCGAGGAGCTTCTCAAGGAGGAGCTCCGGCTGGTGATCGGTGGCCTCACGGATACCAGCACGGCAACGGGCTGCCTTGGGGTCTGGGATCCGATCGAGCTTTTCTAGAGGAGGATCGATCGAGGCAGTGATTGACGGGGATCGGCGGCTCTCTTTGATCGTCGGCCCCCTCATCCTGCCAAGTCCCGGCTCGATTGCCCAACCGGAGGTCCACGATGGGTGCGCACCTGTGGCCCCTCCCCTCTCTGTAGGCGACCCCAACGAGGTGAACATGATGATTCTCATTCTCAGCACCCCGGCCGATGGCCCTGCCAACCGGGTTGAGCAAAAGCTCCGGCAACGGGGTGCGAATGTCATTCGATTCAACCCAGGGGGGTTCCCGGCGGAGGCTGCGCTCTCGGTCGCCTACTCCCCAGAAGGGAAGGTTCGGACGGCTCTTCGCATCGACGACGCAATGATCGATTTCGATCAGGTGACGTCTATATGGCTCAGGCGACCCGGGTTGCCCATCCCTCACGACACGATCCCTGCTGGACCTGGTCGTGACTTCGTCGCTCAGGAATGCAGAGCCCTCCTGTTCGACGCCTGGCACGCCCTTCAATGCGGCTGGCTACCCGGCACACCCGGCGCGGTGCGGGATGCGCAGCGCAAGCTCTCCCAGCTTGTGGTCGCTGGCGAGGTGGGCTTTGAGTTGCCGCCGACGCTCGTCACCACCAGCCCGGATGACCTGATCGCGTTCTACCGCGAGCACAACGGGGCGATCATCAGCAAGCTCGCTGATCTCGCCTTTCACCAGACCCTCGGTCGGGAGTTCGCCCGCTACACGGAAATCGTTTCTAAGCGCGACATGGGGTACGTCGACAGCGTTCGTTACTGTCCAATGATCTATCAGGCATATGTGCCAAAGCGTTTTGAGGTGCGGGTCACTGTCGTGGGACAGGAGGTCTTCGCGGCCGAAATTCATTCCCAAGAGAGTCATCACACCAAGCATGACTGGCGCCGCTACGACGATGCTCAGACGCCGTACCGGCCGCACGATCTGCCATCCGACCTGCGGCAGCTCTGCCTACGCCTGACCGAGCGTCTCGGCCTCTGCTACGGCGCGATCGACCTCGTGCTGACGCCGGACGGCCGCTACGTCTTCCTTGAGATGCCAGTACCTGTGGATCGAGGACGCGACTCGCCTGCCTATCTCCGACGCCATCTGTGACCTGCTCATTGCCGGTCCCCCTGCGGTGCAATCGCCGGTGGGGAAGACCTATGCCCAGATCGGAGGAATCCGGTGACCAGTTCTGGAATTGAGACCAGTGTGCCCTTAGATCCGGTATCGCCGGCGCTCGCTGACGCCTTGACCTATCTGAGGGATCTGCACCGTGATGGGGTTGGCTCCGACGTAGCGCGCGCTCGCCTGCGCCGCTTCCAGGAGCAGCATCCGGCGGTCCGGATCGACCTCCTCTGGGAAGAGGAGACCTACGATGAGAGCGTCCACTATGACCTGCTGCTGCGGCAGCCTGGCGGCGGAACGACCACGATCGGGTACTGCCCCGAGCGCGCGCTGCCCTGGCCGATGCGAGGCGTGCATCGTTGGAGTGAGGGAGATCTGGTACGCGTCAATGGCACCGTCCTCCGGGTCGCCCAGGCGATGGCCTTCCTTGATTTCATCTGGGATCAGGCGCCAGTGACCGATCGGATCGTGAGCGCTTGTTTGATCCAGGAGGAACTCGAACGTGTCCCGGTCGCCCTCTCCCACGATCAAGTGCAGCGCGCGATGGACGCCTTCCGCCGCGGCCGCCGGCTCTACACCGCTGAGGAGACGCTGCACTGGATGAACCGGCGGGGTCTCACGCATGACCAGTTGGAGCGGCTCGTGGCCGATGAAGCTGCCATCGCCGCCCTGCGGGATCGGGTCGTCGGCGAAAACGTGGATGCCTATTTTGAGGCCAATCGCGCCGCGTTTGACTCCGCGCGCATCGCTCGCTGCCTCTTCCCTGACGCCGCCAGGGCGGAGGAGGCCGTGGCGCTGGTCCGCGCTGAAGCGCGCGATTTCTACGAGATGGCTCAGGAGCAATTTCTCGCCGGTCAGGCGCCGAGCAGCATGGTCTTCGCGGACGTGACGCGAGGAACGTTGGCGACCGAATCGGAGGACGCCATCTTTGCGGCGGCTCCCGGCGACACCGTGGGACCGTTCCAAAGCGAGGAAGGCCACGCAATCGTGCGGCTCCTGGCCGTCGAGCCGGGATCCCTGAATGAGGCGACCCGGCGCAAGATCAAGAAGCTCCTCTTCGACGAGTGGCTAGAGGAGCGCCGCCGGTCCGCTTTGGTCGAGTGGTACTGGGGCAACGCCTCGCGCACCGCTCCGGCAGCCTGCCCAATGGGGCAGCGATCATGACCACCGGCATGGAGGTGCTAAGGGGACCAACCCGGACGATCTTCCGCCCTGAGGCCATCCAGCGACGTGCCCGGGCCGCTAACCAGATCGTGCTCCCGCGTTTCACAACTCCCCTGGCCGCCATGTGTATCTGGCTGTTGGTCGGTCTGCTGGGGGCGGGCGGTGTAGCCGCCTGGCTAGCCCGGGTCCCCGTGACGGTGTCGGCGCCAGCCGCTCTAGTGACTACTACCGACCGTTCCGCCGGAGACCTGGAGGAGGTGGTTGGTCTCGTCTTCTTGCCTCCGCCGCTCGCCACTCCCATGCGTCCCGGCAGAGAAGTGGTGTTGGTCATTGGTGATGAGACCTTGCACGGGGTGCTCGAATCCGTCGAGCCGCGCATTAGCGGCCCCGCAGAGGTCCAGCAACGGTTCAGCTTGAGCGGTGCCGCCGCCCAAGCGGTCAGCCAACCATCACTCGTCGGTCTGGTGCAGATCGAGCCACGTCCCGGCGGGTTGCCTGCGACCTCCTATGTAGGGTCGACCGGTCGGGCCGAGGTCTCGGGTGGAACCCGCCGCTTGGCGTCGTTCCTCCCCGGAGCCGGCCAGTTCTTCACATGAATCGAAGCCAGCGCCACGACGAGGTTGTGGCGATCTGGAATTGGAGTAGGAGCTATCGATGTTCTCGTCTTTTCCCCTCGGTGCCACCCGGCCACGGATAGCGACTGGATGGCCCGTGGTCCCCCTGATGAGATGGTTCGCGGCGATGATCCGTTCCCGCAAGAGATCCCATCGGGTGCCGGTGCTGCTGCAACTCAGCATGGTGGAGTGCGGAGCCGCCTGCCTGGCCATGATCCTCAGTTACCACGGCCGGCCAACCCGGGTCGCCGAGTGCCGCGAGCGGTGCGGGGTTGGCCGGGATGGGGTGACCGCGCTTGCGCTCGCCCAAGCAGCACGCGGGTTCGGGTTACGGGTGCGTGCCTTTACAGTCGAGCCAGCGGCGTTTCAGCAGATCCCGCTCCCGGCGATTGCCCACTGGGGGTTCGAGCACTTCGTCGTTGTCGAACACTGGTCCCCAACGCGGGTGACGGTTGTTGACCCGGCGAAGGGGCGGCAGCGCTTGACGGCTGAGGAGTTCGACGCCGGCTTCACGGGTGTCGTCCTTGCCTGCGAGCCGGGCGCCCGCTTTGCTTCCCAGTCGGCTGCTCGCCACCGGTCGTGGCGGTCCCTGGACTACGCACGCCGGTTCGTGACCCAGGCCCCCGGCGTCTTGATGCAGGTGCTTGCGGCCTCCCTCCTCCTTCAAGTGCTTGGGCTGGCCCTGCCGGTTGCCACCCAGGTTCTCGTAGATCGGGTGCTGCCCCTCCGCGCCGCCGGGGTCTTGCCGGTGCTTGGCCTTGGCCTCGCCGTCGTTGTCTTAGCTCAGGTCGTCACAAGCCTGCTGCGATCGGTGCTGCTGCTCGCTCTTCAGGCCCGAGTCGATAGCCGCCTCATGCTTGGCTTTTTCGAGCACCTGCTGACGCTCCCATTCCGCTTCTTTGAGCAACGGACGACGGGCGATCTGATGATGCGGTTGGGGAGCAACGCGATCGTTCGGGAGACGCTGACCAGTCAAACCCTCTCCCTCGCGCTCGATGGCAGCCTCGTGATCGGTTACCTCGCCTTCTTACTCGCTCGTGATCCCGTCTTTGGCGGGATCGTGCTGGCCATCGCCCTTATCCAGGCTGGATTGCTGATCGCGACGCGGGGCCGGATGCACGACCTGACGCAGCGAGATCTCGCAGCTCAAGGCGCTTCTCAGGGGTACTTGGTCGAGGCCTTGGCGGGCATCGCGACGCTGAAGGCGTCGGGGGCGGAGCAAACCACTTTGGGCCGGTGGTCTGATCTCTTCACCGAGCAACTCAACGTCTCGCTGCGGCGCGGGCAATTCTCGGCGGTCCTCGACAACCTGACGACCGGTTTCCGGACGCTGGCGCCCCTGGCCCTGCTGTTGGTCGGGGCTGATCGGGTGCTGGATAACTCGATGAGCCTCGGCACCATGCTGGCGCTGCAAGCTTTGGCGACTGGAGTTCTCTCTCCCCTCGGCGCTCTCATCTCGAACGGTCAGCGATTGCAGATGGTGGGGGCGCACATCGACCGTCTGTCCGATGTCCTAGAAGCCGCGCCCGAGCAGGACTCGAAGACGGTTCGGCCGGCACCGGTGCTGAGCGGGGAGCTGACGCTGGATGGGGTCGGCTTCCACTACGACGCGCACGCCCCGTGGGTGCTGCGCAACGTCTCGCTCTCGATTGAACCCGGGCAGAAGATCGCCCTCGTCGGCCCCAGTGGATCGGGCAAGAGCACCCTCGCGAAGTTGCTGCTCGGTCTCTACGTCCCGAGCGAGGGAGCGCTGCAGTTCGACGGCCTGACCTTGCACGACCTCGATCTTCAGACGGTCCGCCGTCAGTTCGGGGTCGTGCTGCAGGAACCGGTCCTCTTCAGCGGGTCCATTCGACAGAATATTGCGTTCAACGATCCGACGCTTCCTCTGGAGCGCATCCGGGATGCTGCCCGCTTAGCCGCGATCGACGATGACATCATGCGACTCCCTATGGGCTACGAGACGTGGCTTTCGGAGGGAGGGGGGGGCCTCTCCGGCGGCCAGCGCCAACGCCTCGCGCTGGCTCGTGCTCTGGCAGGCAATCCGGCGATTCTTCTCCTCGACGAAGCGACTAGTCACCTGGACGTGGCGACGGAGGCGTTAGTGGAGCGGAACCTGGTCGGGCTGGCCTGCACCCGAATCGTGATCGCCCACCGCCTCAGTACCGTCCGTGACGCGGACCTCATCCTGGTGCTGGACGGCGGCACGATCGTCGAGCGTGGGCGCCATGAGGAGTTGATGAGGCAGGGCGGCCACTATGCCGCGCTCGTCGGCAGCCAGGTGGGACGGGAGTCAAGCGAAGTGACGGAGTGCGTCGCCTGATAGGTGCGGCCGGGCGATGGCCTACCGACCGCCAGTCGCCCATTGGGCAGGTTGAGCAAGATTCGAGTTGTCCCCGGCGCCGAGCAGGCTTCGCACGGCCCCGAGGTCGGTCGCTTCGTAGTCGGGCGGATCACCGCCGGCCCTCGGTCGCCCGGTGCGGTTGACCCAGATCGTGCGGATGCCGGCAGCGCGGGCGCCCGCGATGTCGTGCTCCGCCGAGTCCCCGACAAAGACGGCCTCGGCGGCCGGGGCGCCGCCAAGGCGCAGCGCCTCCGCAAAGATCGCCGGGTCCGGCTTCCAGGCCCCGAACTCCCCCGACACCAGAACAAAGTCGACCAGCGGCTCCACCTCCAGCAGCGCGATCTTGGCCCGCTGCACTTCTGCCGGCCCGTTGGTTACCAGTCCGATCCGCCGCTCAACTCCCGGCGTCGGGTGCCGCACGGCACGTAGCGTGGCGACGGCGTCGTGGAATAAGGCGAGGCCGAGGAAGCGGTTGGTGCGGTACCAATCGGCCGCGACCTCGGCAACGGCCGGATCGCTGACGCCGTGGCGGAGAAGCAGCTCCGCAAAGTGGTCGGTGCCGTGCGGGTGGACGGCGATGGAGTCCGCGATGACCCGGTCCAGATCGAGATCCGGGACGTGGTCGAGCACGGGGGCGAAGGCACGGCGCAGACGCAGGGTGCGAGCCGCAGCATAGTCGCAGAGGGTGTCGTCCAGGTCAAAGAGGAGCAGGCGCGGTGGCGGGTCGATTGTGGAGCCGGACTGGACCTTCATAGTCTTCAGCCTAGGTAGGCGGGGAAGGCGCGTCAAGCAGTGACCGAGAAAATCAGGCTCGCCGGTTCGCGTCGCTCCGGCTTCAACCGGCGCAGACCGGCCTAACCCGGGGTCTGGGTGCGCCCATTACTGACCTAATCGTCCGCCGTTGCTCCCGCTTCCACCGGCTGCTGGTCCGGTACGCGCCCATTGCCATGGGTGCCCCCGACCGCCACCGCGCCATCCCGGGTCCAGGCAGGACTGCTGACCACCGGGACCTGCAACGCCCGCTCCCGGTCCAGGTCGAGGTTCCCGACGTGGAGCGATATTGGGGATTGCACCCACTTGTAGATGGATTGCA
>JALYMD010000363.1 GCA_030773875.1 Chloroflexota bacterium
CTGCCGAGTACGCGGCGTCGAAGGGGTACGCCGAAGAGGCGATGGAGCATTTCCACGCCTGTGGCGATCATTGGGGAACGGCTGTCGTCATCCACCACCTGCGGCACATTGCCGATGACCTGGAGCACGACAAGGAGCGAGCGATCGCGCTGCTCGCCGACAGCTTGGCGCGTTTCGAGGAGATCGGAGACCTCTGGGGCGTCGCCTACTCTCAGCGCTGCCTCGGGGCGATGCTGAGGGAAGCGCGGGGCGACCACCAAGGCGCCACGTCGTTGCTGCAGGAGGCGTTGGCCACATTCCGGCGCACGGGCGACCCGTGGAATATCGGCGTGACGCTGCACATGCTCGGCGACGCGGCGATGGCCAAGGGGCGGTGGGCCGATGCGGTCCGCGCCTATCAGGAGAGCTTGGCCCACCACTGGGCGCAGCGGGACAACCTTGGGGTGGCCGATGCCCTGCTGCGCTTGGCCCAGATTCTGGTTTCCCTCGGCGACACGGAGCGTGCCACGCGCTTCTTCGGGTGCTCCGAGGCGCAGCACGAACAGGCCGGGGTCGTGATCTACGAGCCGGTCCGGCGCGGCTACGAGCAGGCGGTCGCGGCCGCGGCGGACGCGCTCGGCCCGGAGCGGTTCCGGGCAGTCTGGGCCGAGGGCCGGTCGCTGGCGTTGGCCGACGCTGTCGAGACAGCGGCCGCGATCCGCGTCGACCCGGCGGGGACTGGGGCCGCTCCGGGTCGCGGGATCTATCTGGGCGGCGGTTGAGCGAGCGGGAGCGCGAGGTGCTGCGCCTGATCGTCGACGGGCTGTCGGACCGGGAGATCGCCGACGAGCTGGCGATCGGCCGGAGGACGGTCAACGCGCATGTCGCGAGCATTTTGAACAAGCTCGGGGTGGGCTCGCGGACGGCCGCGGCCGCCCATGCCCTGCGCCACGATCTGGTTTGACCTCAACCCGCAAGAATACGGATGGCACCCTGCCAAACCTCCTCCGCGAGGGTAGGTACTCGTGCGGATGTACGCGAGCGCGGCGAGGCGCAGAATCGTGGCATGCGCACAGTCGAGGGTCGGACAGCGCCGGAGGAGCCGGCGGGCTCGGCTGCGGCGGGGAAAGATAGGAGAACGATGCACGCGGTCCTGATCACGTTCCGGTCGGCCGTCAGCGCCGAGGCGATGGCGGAGGGGAACAGGCAGTTCGCCGAGGCGCTGCGGAGCGGCGCCGCCCCAGGCTTCGTCTCCAAGACCTGGCTTTCCGACGGCGCGACCATCGGCGGGTTTTACCTTTTTGAGGATCGCCAGGTTGCCGACCTCTACCTGGACGGGATGTTTGCCGAAGCCGTTGGGAAGGATCCGGCGTTCTCAGACATCCGGATCGAGCGGTACGAGGTCGACGAGACCTTCAGCGCGATGACCAACGGGCTCGCTGCGATGGCGGTGAGTGGAAGAGACTGATACCTCTTCCGCCTGAAGGGGTGATCTTCCCTGCCGCGCCGGCGGCTGTGTGCCCGAGGATGCGTCCCTGGACTCTCCCCACAGCCCTCGTCCGCGGCAGAGCGCCGGGGCGGTCACGCAAGACCACACGATCAACTGGCGTCCGTAGGAGGCGGACGTCGGGGATGCGGTCGAGCGAGCGGGCAAGCCAGGGCTTCGATTCGACCGCACCTGAAGGTGGAGTAACCCTGTCATCGACTTCAACGATCGTGACGGGGGCAATGGCGACGATGGAGCGGAGCCCGGGGGCCGATTCTCAGACTTGGATGGTGACGCCTTTCCAGAAGGCGACGCGATCGCGGATCTGGCGAGCGGCCTCCTTCGGATCTGGGTAGTACCAGACGGCGTCGGGGTTCGTCTGGCCGTCCACCTCCAGGGTGTAGTAGCTGGCAGTGCCCTTCCAGGGGCAGATGGTGCGAGTCTCGCTGGGACGCAGGTAGCTCTTGTTCACGGCGTCTCGAGGGAAGTAGTGGTTGCCTTCGACCACGACCGTGTCGTCGCTCTCGGCCAGCACGGTTCCGTTCCAGATCGCTTTCATTCCTTTTCCTTTGCCGCGCTCCCTGTGAGCTCTGGGGGCGACTTGCAGACGCGAGAGAGCGCCGGGTTGATACCCCGGCGCTCTCCTGTGCGCTCTCGATGCCTTTCGGCAGGGACCTTGACGTTTCTCTGGTCTGAAGCTGCGCTCGGGTGAACCCGAGGACTACATCGCGGTGGCGGACTGCTGGCCGGACTGCGTGGCGGACATCGAGGCCATCTGCTGGGTGAGTTGCTCGGCGATGAGCTCGACGCGCTGGAGCTGAGCCTGCTCCTGCTGCAGGTTCTGCTGGAGGAGCTGCGCGACCTCGGTCTGGCCCATGGCCTGGGCCTTCATGACGAGGCCGGTGTAGGCGGCAATCTCCAGGTGCTCGGTCTTGGTCGCCCCGGCGACGACGGCGCCCTCGAGGACCTCCGGCGACGGCTGAGACTCGACGACCTCCATCAGAGACTGCATCAGGCCCTGGGCGGCGTGGCACTCGATCGGGTGCGGCTGAGCACCCATCTGCTGGAAGACCTGCTCCAGGTTCTGGATCTGCTGGCGGGTCTCCTGCTCATGCGCCTGGAGGCCCTGCTGCAGGGCGGGGTTCTGAACCATGCCCTGAGCCTGGCTAAGCATCTGGGCGATGATCTGCTCGCCGCTGTGGATATCGGACAGCTCGTGGATGAACAGGTCCTGCGGGGTTTGCATTGGCATCTGCGGCATGATCTCTCGTGCTCCCTTCCTAAAAAATGGTCCCGCGCCCGCACCGGAGAGCGCCGGTGTCGCGCACGGGGGATAACGCAAGCGGTGTGCCCCACAGTTGCCCGCTCACCTTGACCTGGCGTGCGGCCGACGTGACCGAGGCCGCTGACTAACCGGCTCACCAACCCAAGATGACCAGGCAAGCGCCGCTGGAGACCTCCCTGGCAGCGCTTGCTGTGTCCCCGCCGGCTCCCACTCCGAACCGTTCGGAGTTCCTCTCCGTTCGGAGTGGTGGAAGGCAAACAACGGCTTACCGTTGCTGCGAAGTTGGGAACTTGGCTTCCCTGTGCGACCGGCCACCGCGAGGCGATGGCGCAACTGGGACTGATCCTCGCTGGCTGAATGCGATTACCCTGTCGGTGCTGAGCGCCACCGGCTCGGCGCCGCGCCGGCCGTGCCTAGGCTTGTTAGGAGTCCACGACAGGAGGAGTGGTGCGGGTTCGTTTTGGGACGTGGAACGTCAATGGCTTCCGGCGCCTCGCCGGTCAGGTCGACCTCATCCGTGAGGCTGACTTTGACGTGCTAGCCCTGCAAGAACTTACTGCGGCCTCCTACGCCCGATTGGTCGACTCTCAGCAGTTCGCGGCGTCCGCGTTCTCTCTTGAGCTTCGGCCTCCGCTCCCCGGCGAGGGACGCCGGCGTTCGCTCGGCTGCGCTGTCTTCGTCGGTGAGCGCTTCAGGCTGTTGGACTACCATCTGCTTGACTCTGTTCCCGCACCCGAACGGACCCTGGTCGCCCATCTGGATGGCCCTGCAGGCGACTTCACTGTTTGCAGCATCCACATGCCGCCTGGCGTTACCTGGGGCCGGGCGAAGCCGGAAACCTTCCTAGCCGTCGCCGCCTGGCTCGCGGCGCAGCCCGGTCCGGTCATTGTTGGGATAGACGCCAACACGCCGCGAATCGATTACCCGGACCACGAGCAAACGGAGTGGCATTGGCAGGAGGAGCCAGTGCTGCTCGGGGTCAATCCGCCGCACCCGTTGCGCGACGCACTCCGAATCTACCTTTCGGCGCACCCATCCGAACATGCCCGCATCGCTGCGGAGCGACCACTCGATCCGTTAGCCATCTCCTATGACCGGGGCCGGCGGGGTCGGCCCGTGGTGTGCCGCTATGACTTCGTCCTGGTGTCACCGGGGCTGTGCGTAGCAGACGTGCGATACCGGTACGAGGATGCGGTGAGCGCGGGCAGCGACCACGCTCTCGTCAGCGCCGACTTGGTCCTCCCCGACTCCAACTTGGATGGCAAGCCATCCTAAGCGGTGTGCGCAACGGACACCTCGAGCGTCGTGGCCATTACTCGGGCGGTAGCTCGGAGGGCCAACCGCGCTACATCACGTGACCCGGCCCGGCACGGCGTGCCTCGTCGGAACGAGTGGCTTGCGAGACGTCGATCAACTCCCGCCGCCGATTGCAAAGATGGCGGCTGTGCGGGCTGGGATCTCGGCGCGGCGGTCATTTCCGTTGCCTTGGAGGGCAGCGGGATCGCCGGTGCCGCCGAAACGCGGGTCGGCGGTGGAGAGGAGGAGGCGCCAATCGCCGCCGGGCAGGCTCGCCAGGAATGGGGTTTCGACGATGGAGAGGCCGACGGAGGGACCGAAATTGGCGAGGAGGAGCCGGTGCTCGTCGCCGTGGCGGCGGTGAACGCCGACGATCTGGGCGCTGATCGCCTCGGCGTGGGTGCCGGGGCGGTCCTGGACGCGGAGCACCGGGTCCTTGCGGCGGAGCGCGAGCAACTCCTGGTAGAGGCGGTAGAGGCCGGCGTTGGCCTCCCGCTCCCCGAGGTTGAGCTTGGAGCGGCGGAAGGTCTCCTCGGCCTGGGGGTCGGGGATGCCTTCGCGCAGGGCCGGATCGGCGAAGGCGCGGAAGCCCTTGAACTCTTCCCGCCGGCCGGCCGTGACCAGCTTGCCCAGCTCCTCCTCGTGGTCGGTGAAGTACATGAAGGAGGCGGAGGCGGCGAACTCCTGGCCCATGAAGAGGAGCGGAGTCTCCGGCGCGAAGAGCAGCAGCGCGGAGGCGACGGCGTAGCGGCCTGGATCGATGTCGTGGTGGATGCGCTCGCCGTAGGCGCGGTTGCCGACCTGGTCGTGGTTCTGGATGTTGAAGACGAAGGCGGTGGCCGGCTCGTCGGTGACGCGGGTGCCCTTGGGCTTGCCGCTGGTGAGGGTGGGCTGGCCCTGGTAGACGAAGCCGCCGGTGATGGCGCGGGCGATGTCTTCGGTGGTGCCCGCGTGGTTGTCCAGGTAGCCGCCGCGCTC
>JALYMD010000364.1 GCA_030773875.1 Chloroflexota bacterium
TGGGATCGGCGCCGGCGTGGATCTCGCCACCGGAAAGGTGTACCGGGCGATGATGCACGGCCAGCCCGTCACCCGCCACCCCGACACCGATGCGCCGCTCATTGGCCTTGAGGTGCCGGACTGGGACCGGGTTGTTGACGCGGCAAGCTGGTCCGGGAGCGCGACCGGGCTGGCGTACGCCGGAGCCGACATCGTCGTGGACCAGGAGCGCGGGACGCTGGTGCTGCAGGTCAACGCCCGGCCCGGGTTAGAAATTCAGAACGTGACAGGAACAGGTCTCGCGGACCGGCTGGCACAGGTAGCGGCAGGCATGCCGGCCGCCGCCTAGCATCATCCCACTGGTTCAGAAGGTGTTGGTGTACGGACGCTGAAAGCGTCGCAACGTCTGCGCCAACCTGTCCACGCAGCTTGGCGATCGGCCCCTGCGACTCCTCGCCGACCTGCAGGTTCTTCCCATCGCGGGTTGGATCCAGGTTCTCGCGGTCCGCACGCGATCACCCTCATGCACCGCTCGCTCTGCAGCGAGCGGTGCATGAGGCCCGCCCCTCGTCACGGTCAGCCATTTCCTGCAGCCGCACCAATCCGCCGCAGTAGTTGGCGCTGTTCCCTCCTTGTTTATCGCCCGGAGAGGCGCGATTTGAGATGACACATGTATTTTTTCAGCCCCTTGCGATCTCTCCTAAGTTACCGCTGGCGTGCTGCCGGCAGTGCTGGGGCTTGAGCCATGAAGGAGGGTAGGGGGAAGCAGAGGGACGGATGCTGATCTCGTCTCCTCCGACCGCAAGCGCCCGGTTGGTGGCTTGGGAGGCCGAAGGAGCGGACTGGCAAGGGGAGCATGCGTGACCACGGGTCGGACAGAGCAGCGGTGGGTCCGACGATCGCCAGGCGCGTTCAAAGGCCAGCAAGTACGCCACCGCCTCTTCGAAAGGGAGGACGCGGTGGCGATGACAGAGCAGGGCAGGATCGGCGTCGAACCCGCCGGCTCTGGAGTTCCGTCGGTTCTGGAGAAAAGATCAGGCCATCCCGGTCGATGACAGAGTTGCTGGCGATGGTGGTCGGGCGTCGGGTGGAGGCTGAAACCCGCGTCCTAGACCATCGACGGATTTGATCCGCAGGGGCGGCTGGGGCGCCTCGCGCCCCTCTTCCAGCCAAAGAGCTTGGCGGGCGGCCGTATCCATCTCGCGCCACGCCCGGCGCCGGACGCCCCCGCCGCCCCTCCGGATCAGGTCCACAGTCCTGTCTCATCAGCAAGCCCGCGCTCGCGAGCACGCCTCTCGCTCGCGCTGCGACCCGTGGTTCACCTTGTTAGGGACGCGACATCCGAGAGCGGACGTGCTCGGCGTCGAGTACGGAGTCACGACATTGGTTCAAATCACGAGGAAGGAGTGTTTCAGATGGCGATGAAAGGACCGTCCGCGGTCGCCAGCGAACCGTCGGTTGGTGGGACGGATGTACAGGGCGCCGATGGGCTGTCCCGCGTGACCAATCAAGTCCAGGAAGCGACCGAGCAGGTTCAGGAGCAGGCAGGCCAGCTGGTGGACCAGGTCCGGCAGCAGGTGGTGACTCAGTTGACGGCTCAGAAGGAGCGGGCAGCCGGAGGCCTGGAGACGGCGGCGCTTCTCATCCGCCAGGCAGGAGAGCAGGTCCGACAGCAGGGGCAGGCGCCGATTGCCGGGTACATCGAGGGAGCGGCCGACCGGGTTGCAGAGTTCTCCGACACGCTCCGGGATAGGGACGTGCCGCAGTTGCTGGAGGAGACCCAGGACCTGGCGCGTCGGCGCCCGGGATTGTTTCTTGGCGGCTCGTTGGCGCTGGGTTTCCTAGCCACTCGCTTCTTCAAGAGTTCCGCTCAGCCGTCGCTGTCGCAAGAGACCCGCACCGACTACCTCCCTGCCACGGGAGAAGACGTCGGGTACGGTGGCGGGACTGTCCCGACCTTTCCAGAGGCCGCCGACTATGGGGTGTCGGAGCCGACCAGTGGAAGCTTGAGTGAAGCCATGACAGAGGCCCGCCTCGGCCGTGAGCCGACGCTGCTGTCCGACTACTCCTCGGGCTTGGAGGATCGGTGATGCCGGAGACCCGTGACGACCGCTCCCTCGGCGACCTCTTCGCCGAGCTCACCCATGAGACGAGCACCCTGGTCCGCCAGGAGGTCGAGCTCGCCCGCGTGGAGTTGAGCCAGAAGGTCTCTCGGGTCGGCAGGGACGCAGCCTCCCTGGCCGTCGGAGGGGCGCTGGCGTACGCCGGACTTCTGGCTATCGTCGCGGCGGTCATCCTCGGGCTCGGGGAGGCCGGTTTGCCCTGGTGGCTGTCGGCCCTGCTCGTCGGGGTCGTGATTGGGGGTATCGGATACGTCTTCGTCGACCGGGCCCGCTCCGCCATCAAGGAGGCGGATCTGGCGCCGCGGCGTACCGCCGAGACGCTCAAGGAGAACAGGGAATGGGCGAAAGAGCAGTTGGGATGACGCGGCCCGATCACCTCGACGACATCAGTGGGACGGGGGCCTTCGATTCCCTCACCCCGGAAGGAACTGGCCTTGTATCGGCGACCAACGGTACCTCCGAGTCGACCGAGCCAGAGGCCCTTGCGAGCGAGATCGAGCAGACCAGGAGCGACTTGACCGAGACACTTGACGCGATCCAGGAGCGGCTCGCTCCTGAGCGCATCACTGGTCAAGCCGTGGACGCGGCGTCTGAAGTGACCGAACAGGCGAGGGATGCGGCCCTTGAAGTGGCCGAGTATGCGATCCGAGAGGCGACCGAGCAGGTCAAGGTTGCGGTCCGTGAGTTGACGGACCAGGCACGAGCAGCGGTCCGCGAGGCGACCGTAGGAAGGGTGGAACGAGTGGCGAGCAACGCAAACCAGTCGGCCCAAGGGGTAGGGGCAAGCGTGACCCAGCTCATCAAGCAAAACCCGGGGGCGGCTGCCCTCACCGGTCTGGGGCTCGGATGGATGTGGATGAGCCGATCGGGTGGGTCATCTGGGAGCCAGCCCATGCAGTCCGCGCAGCAAACTGCTGGATCTGCTGTCGGACAGGTGCAGGAGGTAAGTGGGCGGATCGCCGGACAGGTGCAGCACTCCACCGGGCACATCGTTGATCAGGTGCAGGAGACAACGGGGCAGGTGGTCAGCCGGGCGGAAGAGACGGTGGAGCAGGCCGGGGATCAGCTGCAGTACCAGGCTCACCAGATGCAGCACCAAGTCCAGCACCAGGCGCACCAGGTGAAGCATCAGGTGCAGCGGGCTCGGACCCGATTTCAGCAGACCCTGAACCAAAACCCGCTCCCGATGGGCGTCTTGGCCGTCGCCGTTGGCGGTGCCACCGCCCTCCTCGCTCCCACGACCCAGCGGGAGAGCCAGCTTGTGGGCGAGGCGCGCGACCAAGTCGTGGATCGCGTTGAAACGGCTGCCCAGGGTGCCGTCGAGAAGGTGCAACAGGTGACGGAAGAGGCCCTGGACGCGGCCGGAAAGGAGGCGAAGTATCAGGGATTGACCGAGGGTAGCTAGCCGGTGGGCGAACCGAAGTTGGTCGCCTTCGATCACCGGCAGAACGGGTGATGAGGCCGCCGGCTCGTGGGCGGCTGTAGAGACGGTGATCGCCAGTCACCATCTCTCATCACCGCACATGATGCCCGGTAACGGGCAGATGTGTTTGAAGGCTTTGGGCATCGCCCCAAAAGCTCATCGAAAGGGAAAAGGGACCCATGGGACTCATGAAGAAGATGCTCGTGTTCTCCGTCGCCCTGCTTGTCGCGGCATCGGCGATGTTGTTCGGTTTTGCCGGAATGGGGCGCCAGACAGCCCTCGCCGGGGACACGGAATGCCGCGGCACGCTGGGCGCAGTGACGATCCAGGGCAATGTGATCGTTCCCGACGACACGGAATGCACCCTCAGTGGCACCAACGTTCAGGGCGCTGTGGTCGTGAAGTCGCGGGCGTCGCTCTTCGCCACCACCATCACAGCGACTGGCGGGGTCCAGAGCCAAGGTGCCAAGACGATCATGATCTGCAACTCCACCATCGGCAACAGTGTCTCGCTGAGCAAGGGCTGGGAGGCGGTGAACGGCGGGTCCATCGGGCTGCACAGCAACACGATCAACGGTGACATTCAGTTGCAAGACAACCGCCAGCCCATCCAACTCCTCCACAACTCGGTCTCAGGCAGCATTGCAGCTCAAGGTAACACCGCAGGCGTGGAAATCACCGGAAACGGCACCATGGCGGCCCCGGTGAACGGCATCCAGTGCCAGGACAACATGCCCGCGCCGGAAGGCAGCGATAACTACGCGCACCAATTCCAGGGTCAGTGCCCGGCGCCGCAGTTCGGCACGACGATTCCGTAGTCTGCGGACGGTACCGTGATCGCGGGATAGGAGACTGGCGTACCCGGTCTCCTATCCCGCTCGGAGGTCCGGCCTACGACTTGAGGTCGTATGGCATTACGCGTGGGGCGGCGTCACTCCAAGATGCGGCGGTCTCCCCACCACGATGATCCCCCGGCTCGATAGCCGACGCTCCCGCGGATTCGCCAAGCGGGCGCCGATAGGGTGTCCGCGGTCGTGATGCTTCAGCGAGGTGGCGGAGCAGTCAATTCCCGGTCTCAGTGCAGACC
>JALYMD010000365.1 GCA_030773875.1 Chloroflexota bacterium
GTGCTGGCGCAAGGAACGCCGGAAGGCGGAACCGGCGGGGCAGGGGCGGTACGCGGCCCCGCCGCCGATCGATTGCTCTTCTCCTCGTTCAACGTGGACCAGGCGCCGCTGGAGATCCAGAACGACGCCATGGACATCTACCTGTTCGGCCTCAAGACACCGGCCGCGAAGCAGTTGGAGGAGGGCGCGCCCGGGGTCCGGCTGATCAACGCGCC
The DNA here is from genome assembly GCA_030773875.1 of Chloroflexota bacterium. Next base: position 216 of record JALYMD010000365.1, read on the forward strand.
CGCCTCGACGATCTCCTTGCTGCTCAACCCGGCGCCGGACCCGACGGGTGGGCTCAACCCCTTCTCGATCCGCGAGGTCCGGGTCGCGATGCAGTTCCTGGTGGACCGGAACTTCATCGCCAACGACATCTACCAGGGACGCGCCGTCCCGATGTACTCGTACGTCAGCCCGCTCGACTACGACGAGCTGACCGTCTTTGACACCATCCGGGCGGCGAACCTCGCCTACGACGCCGAGTTCGCCAAGCAGACCATCACCACGGCGATGACGGGCGCCGGGGCGACGCTGGAGAACAACGTCTGGTCCTTCGGCGGGCGGCCGATCCAGATCAAGATCGTCACGCGGGTCGAGGACGAGCGGCGTGATGTCGGCGACCTGGTCCGGGCGGCCCTGGAGGGGGTCGGGTTCCAGACGCAGCCGGTCTACCAACCCTTCGGTCCCGCCACCCTTGCGGTCTACGCTTCCGACCCGGTCACCTTTCAGTGGCACATCTACACTGAGGGCTGGGGGCGATCCTCGGTTGCCCGCTACCAGGACACCCTGCCGAGCGCCTACGCCGCGCCCTGGCTGGGCAACATGCCTGGCTGGCAGGAGGTCGGCTACTGGCAGTACGAGCAGGAGGAACTGGACGATCTTTCCAAGCGGCTCTCACAGGGCAAGTTCGCCAGCCAGCAGGAGCGTGATGACCTGTTCCGGCAGGCGACGCAGCTCGCGCTCGCCGAGTCCATCCGGGTCTGGCTGGTCACGGCGCTGCAGGCCTTCCCGGCTCGCATCGAGCTGCAGGACGTGACGGAGGACCTGGCCGGCGGACCGAGGTCCTTGTTCACGTTACGAGAAGCCCACGTGGAGGGTTCAGACGAGATCCGGGTCGGTCACCTATGGGTCTCAACCGAGCGCACCACCTGGAACCCGATCGGCGGATTCGGCGATGTCTACAGCACCGACATCGTCCGCAACATGACCGATCCCACCATCGTCAACCACCCGTTCACGGGGTTGCCGATCCCCTTCCGGGCCGACTTCGACGTTGAGACAGGAGGTCCAACGGGGACCCTACCGCTGCCCGAGGACGCGGTGCTGTGGGACCCCGCCGCCGATACCTGGAAGCCCGTCGGTGGGGGCGCGACCGCAACCAGCAAGGTCACTTTCGACTACTCCAAGTATTTCCAGGCGCCGTTCCACCACGGGGTCCAGATTGAGCCGGCGGACCTGATTTACAGCGTGGCGCAGAGCTTCGAGCAGGCCTACGACGAGCAGAAGGTCCAGATCGAGACGGTCCTCGGTGTCACTCAGCGCCCGTTCCTGGAGACCTTCAAGGGCTTCCGCCTGCTGGAGGACGATCGGTTCGAGGTCTACGTCGACTACTGGCACTTCGAGCCCGGCAACATCGCCTCGTACGCCAGCATCGGCGGCCTCTCCAACCCGTGGGAGTTGCTGGCCGCGACGGATGATCTGGTCTACAACCAGCGCCTGGCAGCGTACACGGATACCGCCGCCGCCCGCTTCAGCGTGCCGTGGTTGAACCTCGTGACCCGCAGCGACGCGGCGTTGGTGGTGCGCACGCTACGCTCCTTCGCCGACCAGAGCTTCGTCCCGCCCGGGGTGTTCGAGATCGGCGGCCGGACCCTGGCGACGCCTGACGGCGCGAAGGCGCGCTACCAGGCCTGCCTGGACTGGTTCGAGAAGACGAACCTGCTGGTGATCAACAACGGGCCGTTCTACCTGAACGTGTACGATCCACCGGCCCAGTTCGCGGAGCTGCTCGCCTTCCGGCCGGAGGGCTACCCGTTCAAGCCGGGCGACTGGAGCTTTGGGGAGCCGGAGCGACTGGCCATCCAGCCGCCCGCGCCGGTCCAGACCGTGCTCGGGCAGCCGATCGACGTTCCTGTCACCGTCACCGGCCCGGGCACGCTAACGGTGCGCTACGTGCTGGTTGACCCGGCGACGGGGACGGTGGTTGCCTCCGGGGACGCAATGCCGGGCGCGGACGGGACCTTCACGGTGACCATCGACGCGGCGACGGTGGCGACGCTCTTCCCGAGCGTCTACCAGCTCTACCTGCTGGCCTCCAGCGACGCCATCTCCCAGGTGGCGGAGCAGCGGGTGGATCTGTCTATCGGGCTGTAGGACGGGGTGGCACCAGGCGGCCGGATGCTGGCAGCGGAGGATGGTAGACGGGGAGACTCTGGGTAGCCCTGACGCCCGGGGTTGAGACCAGGGAGGGATGGTGGCAGCGGCAGGCCGCCGTGGACGGCGATTCCGGTTGATCCTGCCGCCCGGGGTTCAAACCCGGGCCGACCCTCCGAACCCGGCTGAAGCCGGCTACGAACGGATTGTGCCGAGGAGCGTTGTGGAGTCCGTGGAGATCAGGGGAGCAATGAGCGTGTTCCATCCGGTGCTGCCCAATCCGATGCGGGTGTTGGCGCGGTGATCGGCGTTCTCCGGCCGCTGGCGATCCGGGCGGTGACGCTGCTCGGGGTGCTGCTGGCA
>JALYMD010000366.1 GCA_030773875.1 Chloroflexota bacterium
GACGGCGCTATCGTGGCGCCGCCAGACCTCCCCCGTTGAGGCCCGCGTCGAGCAGCGCGTCAGCGCCGATGTTCCGGCTCAGGACCGCTAGGCCGGCAAGATGTGCCTGCAGCCCAGCCGTGCTCGCGCAACAGTCGATCGCGACGAGCGGCTGAATACCCAAGTCGAACACGTCCATTGCTACCTTCAAGACGCACATGTCGGTGTCAATTCCGACGATCATCACCCGCTCAAGCCGAAGCCGTTGCAACTCCTTCGCCAGCTCATCTGAGATGCCGGTGAACCCTTCTTTGACGAAAAGCCGGTCCGGGGAAGCGAACGGGGCCAACTCGAGGGCGAGGTCGGTCTCGGGCGACCGGACGCACGCGTGCCAGTCTAGAAAGCGGTGATAGGGACCGTCGGGCGCATTCACGAACCGCGTGAACAAGACCGGGTCGGGTTGGTCGCGCTGGATCAATTGGACAATGCGATCGGGAATATGGTGCGTGTACCGGTTCAGAAACCCTTGTTGGACATCGACGACGAGCAACGGGTCGGCCATGCGTCGGAACTCCTTTCAGAGCCTCCGTTCCGCACGATCCGGACCGGCCCCACCCATCGGTCAGGTCCCGCCCGCCCGCCTCCCCATTCGACCGTGTCAGTCTCCGCACCTATGATGCGCGAAGCACAGATGCGACCGACCCGGCACCCTGGCCCCACTGGCACTGATCCCCTCCATCGCGTCCATAGCCAGGGGCAGAGCGAAGAGGCGGGGTGACGATGCCCAGAAGCCCCCAAGAGAACGAAGCACTGTTCGACGGCTGGGCCGCCACCTACGATGAGGACGTGCGCCGACCTACGGGCGTGCTCGTGGGCTATGAGGTAAGCCTGCACCAAGCTGCTGCAATGATCCCACTCGCGGCCGGTTCCGAGGTCCTCGATGTCGGCATCGGCACCGGCGCCGTTGCCCGGCTGCTTGCCGCTGGCGGGGCCCGAGTCTCGGGTGTTGACGTGTCAACGGAAATGCTGGCTCGCTGCGGAGCCGACCATCCCAGTTTCGCGCTCGGAATGGGATCATTTCTTCAGATTCCCCACGCCGACCGCCACTTCGATGCCCTGGTGTCCAGCTTCGCCTTCCATGAGGTGCCGCCCGCCGAGCGGCCACGAGCCTGCGCCGAATCGGCCCGGGTGATCCGGCGCGGAGGGCGTATCTGCCTGCTTGACATCGTGTTCGCCTCGTCAGCCTCCCTGGCAGAGGCGTCAGAAGAACTGCACGAGCAGTGGGACCCGGACGAGGTTTACCCGCTGGTCGGCGAGATGGACGCCGCCCTCCGGACCGCAGGCTTCTCCCAGTTGCGCTGGCAACAGACAGCGCCCTACCACTGGGCCGTCACCGGGCGTCGAGTCACCTGATCTTGATAGACCAATCGAACTGAGGCTCGCGGGCTTGCGCCTCGTCATCACGCTCGCGTTGTCCCGCTGCCGAGAGGAAACCATGCTAGCGGTTACCACGTAACGCAAGATACGTCCGTCCCGTCGCCTGCCCGGCGGCGAATGACGCTGCTATACTCAATGAACGCTTCTCCGCACACCTGTCCGATGAACGCCAGACTCCTTCATGATTCAGGCATCTCAGGGCGGCAATCCGAGCGGCCTTGCTGCCCCACCATCTGACGACAATCTACCGATCGTCACGGGAGCGCGGCAGTGCCCAGGTACTGCCGACGCCAGGCGACACGCCAACATCGCAGGTCCCGCTTGACCTCTCTGACGAGAGGCGCCACAACGTCACGAAACGCCAACCAGACTCGGCCGATCCACGGTGCGTAGCCGGAGGGGAACGGCGCGATGGCAGGATCGAACAACCCCGCGAACGCTAACCAGGTGATGACCCGACGCCGCGGCGTCAGGGTCGCGCTGTTCGCCGCTGCGCTGCTCGTGGTCGTGACGGCGATGATCGGCATCGCCCCAGCACCCAGCCTCGCCGCTCCGCTCGGCCAACCCCTGCCTCCTCCACCGGCGTCCGGGTTCACGGTGCAGGAAACAGCCCATCTTGCTTTCTTCGTCCAGCCCAGCGCCCAAACGGACGCTGCAGCGTTTGCCGCCACCTATGGACCGGCCGCCGAGCAGGCCTTCACCGAGCTGACCGCGCTGTTCGGGGTCCAGCCACCGACCAAAATCGCCATCTACGCCTTCGCCGATCCTCAGGCGCTTCAGCGCGCGATCCAGGGGCTCGACCCGGTTGAACTCCCCAGCGTGGACGTCATCCCCGACCCGCAAGGGTTGACCATCTCCCTCGCCCTGCCCACGTTCCTTGCCCGGTCGCCCCGGGAGGCAGAGAACGCCATTCGGCACGCGACCGCGCATCTCCTGGTTGGGCTCGCCGCAGGGCACAACCTTCCACGCGGGTTTGAGGAAGGCATCGCCCAGTACGTGGAGCGCCTCCCGTCGCCACGACTGGCCCGGATTGCGGCGACGGTCCAGGATGCGAGCCGGCGCGGCACGCTGCTCTCCTGGTCCGATCTCA
>JALYMD010000367.1 GCA_030773875.1 Chloroflexota bacterium
TGTCGGTCGAGCTCCGGAAAACCTCTCCCCGCTCTTCCAGGTCATCACGGAGCGAGAGCGCATTGGTCAGATTTCCGTTGTGCGCGACGCAGACCGGCCCAATGTCGCTCTGGGCCAGGATTGGGCCGGCATTGCAGGCTCGATTGGAGCCGGACGTGGAATAGCGCGCGTGGCCTACCGCCAACGCACCGCTCAGACCCCGGAGATCTTCTTCCGCAAAGGCCTGAGCGACGAGACCGAGACCCGTGCGCAGGGAGATTCGCGTGCCGTCCGAGGCAGCGATTCCGGCGCTCTCCTGACCCCGGTGCTGGAGCGCATAGAGACCAAAGAAGGTCAGCCGCGCGACATCCTCTCCAGGGGCGAAGATCCCGAACACGCCGCACTCTTCGCGCGGCTTGTCATCCCACATCACGGCCCTCAGCCACCCTAGTGTCGAAGATTATGACCACTCGCAGTCTACCACGGGTTGGTGTCCGTTCACTGAGTCGACCCGGGCAAGCCGGAGGTGTGCGCCGCCGCCAGCTCAGCCACCTCAACATCGATCCACCCCGGGGCAGACAACCGTGATCCACCTGCCGTTCCCAAACGGGTGGCCGTGACCCTCTTTCCCTCAACCAACGCGAGGAACGTCTGAATATGCTTCTCAGCCCCGGCCACTAGGATGCGCCCCGGTGCCTCGCCGAACCAAGCCTCGTCACGTCTGTTACTTTGACCAGCCGGCACGTCAATGTCGATGGACACGCCGATTCCCGACGCGATCGCCATCTCGGCCAGTGCCACGGCTAGCCCGCCTAGGCCACAATCGTGTGCTGTCCGGATAAGCCCAGTTTCGATCGCCCCCCGAACCATTCTCTGAACCAACAGCTCCTGCTCAAGGTCCAAAGGTGGAGGCGATCCAGCCGTGAGGCCGTGCCTGCGGGACAGGTACTCCGAGCCTCCGAGGGATGGCGCCGCTCCGCCAACAAGGACCACCACGTCGCCATCATGCCAACGGAGCGATGCGTGGTTCCTGACATCCTCCAGCACCCCGACCGCCCCGACCGCCGGCGTCGGCATGACGGGTATCTCCCCCGTTTCGTTGTAGAGGCTCACATTGCCGCTCACTACGGGTACATCCAGTGCGCGACAAGCTGCGGCCATGCCCGCCACCGCCTGGCTGAGCTGGAAATAGCCCGAGGGCCTTTCGGGATTGCCAAAGTTCAGGCAGTTGGTGATCGCCAAGGGTTTCGCCCCTACGCAGACCAGGTTCCGGGTCGCCTCCGCCACGGCATGCGCCGCACCAAGGTAGGGATCGAGGGCACAGTATCGGGAGTTGCAGTCAATGGCCGCCGCGATACCCCGGCCTGTCCCTCGCAGGCGTAACACTGCTGCGTCTCCAACACCGGGCGCGACGACAGTGTTCGCCAGAATCGTGTGGTCGTATCGCTCATAGATGGAGCGGCGACTTGCGATGTTTGGCGATGCGAGGAGACTCAGCAGGCAACCGGCTACCGACTGAGAGTCGGCCGCGGCATCCCCCGGCAGATCAGGGATGGTCGTCAGATCAAGACTGCGACGAGCGGTGGCTTCAAGAGCTTCAGCGCCCTCTCGGACGTAGGTTGGACAGCAATCGGTGAAGAGTCGGGCCGGTACCTCCGCCACGGTCGTCCCGCCATCAAGAACCCGCACCACTCCGTCGTCGGTCACCTGGCCGATCTGACTCGCGTGCAACGACCATCGCTCCACCACCGATCGAACTCTCGCCGCACCCTCGGGACGAACCACCAGCAGCATCCGCTCCTGGCTCTCGCTCAGCATGACCTCGTAGGCGCTCATGCCCGTCTCCCGGCGCGGCACCAAAGCGACGTCGATCTCCGCGCCGACTCCTCCCCGGCTCGCGCACTCAACGACAGAGCTGGTCAATCCGGCCGCGCCCAAATCCTGCATCGCAACCACGTCATCGCCCTGGAGCAGTTCCAGACAGGCCTCCAGCAGCAACTTCTCAAGGAAAGGGTTACCGACCTGAATCACGCCCCGGTGGGAAGCGGTCGGGTCATCGACAGACGCGAAGGTGGCGCCGTGAAGTCCGTCCCTCCCCGTGTCCGCCCCGACCAGCATAATCACGTTGCCGGGGCCGCTCGCCCTGGCCCGCATCAAGGCGCCGTGCTCTGTCACCCCAATGCACATCGCGTTGACAAGCGGGTTGCCGTTGAACGACGGGTCAAAGAAGACTTCTCCTCCGACCGTTGGGATGCCCAAACAGTTGCCGTATCCTCCGATCCCGCCGACGACGTTGTCGAGCAGGTACCGATTGCGCGGCAGGTCGAGAGGGCCGAACCGCAGGCCATTGAGCAACGCGATCGGGCGGGCACCCATCGTAAAAATGTCCCGCACGATGCCGCCAACGCCGGTCGCCGCTCCCTCATACGGTTCAACCGCGCTCGGGTGGTTGTGAGACTCCACCTTAAAGACGACGGCGAGGCCATCGCCGACATCAATGGCACCGGCGTTCTCTCCAGGCCCTTCCAGGACCCACGGTGCCTCTGTGGGAAGCTGCGAGAGCAACGGACGGGAGTGCTTATAGCCGCAGTGCTCGCTCCACATTGCACCGAACATGCCCAACTCAACCGGTGTCGGTTCCCGGCCGAGCACGTCCACAAGGAGTCGGTACTCGTCGTCGCTGAGCGCGACCTCCCGCCACTGCCCCGGAGCAATCGCCACTCGTTGGTCCTCCGCTAGAGTCGTTGGCTAGACCGGGACGGCAAGCACATCCAGGACCGACCGTAGAAGCCGCAGGCCGTCATCGCCGCCGATCAACGGAGATGTCGCTCGCTCCGGATGTGGCATCAGGCCTAGGACGTTGCCGTCTTCGTTGGAAATAGCCGCGATAGCGCGGGATGAACCGTTCGGGTTGCTGGTCGGGGAGAGGCGACCGTCCGGCTCGCAATACCGCGCTATCACCTGCCCGTTCGCCTCCAACCGTTCCAGCGTCTCAGGATCGGCAAAGAAGGAGCCATCCCCATGGGCAACCGGAAGGCGAAGCACCTCGCCTGGTTGAATGTTGCTCAGCCATGCGTTGTCGCAGCCCTCAAACCTGAGGTGAGTCCAGTGGCAGTGAAACTGAAGCGTGCGGTTACGCAGCAGCGCGCCCGGGAGCAGGTGAGCCTCTGTGAGGATCTGGAACCCGTTGCAGATGCCTAAAACCGGTCCTCCCCGGTTGGCGAAGGAGCGTACCGACGCCATCACTGGGGCAAAGCGGGCTATCGCACCGCAACGAAGGTGGTCCCCGTAGGAGAACCCCCCGGGCAGTACTACAGCGGAAGCCCCTTCCAAGGCCGTTTCCCGGTGATCGACCAGCCGCGCTTCCACCCCAACATCATCCCGGAAGGCGGAGAGGGCGTCCCGATCCCCGTTGCTGCCGGGGAAGGAAAGGACTGCAACCCAGCCGCTCATCACGAACCGCCCGTGGGGCCAGTCCCGGCCCTCTCGTCTTTCACAATCGTGATTGAGTAGGTCTGGATGACCGGGTTCGCGAGCAACTGCTCGCACATGGAGGTGACGGAGCGCTCAGCCTCGGCGACGTCAGACGCTGCTACCGCCAGCCGGATGAAGCGCCCTGCCCGCACCTCGTCCACATCAAATCCTAGCGAGCGGAGTCCGCCCCGAATCGTTTCCCCTTCCGGGTCATTCACCCCGGGCTTCGGCGTGACGACCACGTCTGCCAACCACCGATGAGCGCCAGGACCAACAG
>JALYMD010000368.1 GCA_030773875.1 Chloroflexota bacterium
ACCGCGCCTGGACCTCCGCGCGCGCAGGCCTCAAGATCCACTTCGGAGACCGCTTCCCCGGCTGACGCCGACCACGACCATCAACAAGTCGCCGCGGCCTCACACACAGAAGATCGGACAGCCTCTCGGCGGCTGGGGGCTGTTCAGCGTGTCGAGGACCTCCGGTATGGCGGGCGTCCAGCCGAGTTCCTCGGCCACAACGCGTTCGAAGTAGACCTCGAAGCCGAGAAGGTCCTGCGGCAGGTCCCGCGCGCGCACGCCGATCAGCCGCCCCACGTCCAGCCACTGGGTGTAGAAGTCCTCCTTCTCGTGCCGGGCCATTGGCTCGCCGAATCGCTCGCGCCCCTCGAAGACGGCCGCGTCCAGCGTCGCGTGCACCCACGCGAAGGCCTGGGGTTCCATCGCCTGTAGCGCCGACCGTCGGGACGCTGCCCGGAGATCGTTCGATGCATCGCGCGCACGCGCGCCCCGATCATGCCGGTCAGGCGCGGACCGCCGTAGATCGTGCCGTGCACGTAGTCGAGGGTCCGCAGCAGTCGCCCCCACGGGTCCTCGGTGAACGACGAGTGCTCGTGCACGCCGTGGCCGACCGTGGGATGCGCGACCTGTAGCAGCGTCGCGAACCCGGTCGTCAACAACATCCGCACGTCGTTGAACGCGCGCCACGCCGGCGAACCCGGCGTCGGAGCGAGCAAGGGCCACTGCTCCGGCGAGGGCATTACAGAGGTATCCGAGGACTCCACTCAGGCCAACTGCTGGCAGTGGCCTACGGCGCCCCGATGCGAACTCGCGGATACCTCGCAGCGGACTGGGTTGACGCCGAGAGGAGACGAGGCAATCTGACTACTACGCACCGAGTCGCTGCCACCATGTTCGAAGGGCGCCGCCGGCAACATATGCGAACGTGTGCAGCTGGAGCGGAAGATCGTCCTCCGTCCAGACTCCGCCCTGTCCCGCGACGCCAAGCGAATGGACGGTCTCCATTTCTACCCCGTCCCCATCGCGCTGCGGGACCTCGCATAGAGGACCAGGAAACGGAGTCCCCTCGTGGAGATCCAGCGACCGGTGCTTGTAAATAGTCCGCAGCGCCTTCTCCATGGTCCCCCACTCGACCTGGCCGTACGCCGGTCGCCGCTCCGGCGGTGGGGGAAGGTGCGTGAGCGTGAAGTCCAGCAACTTCGCTGTGGCCTTCGTTACGGGGGCAAGTTTCTTGGCCAGCGGTCCCGCCACGTCTCCGGCTTGCTCGACGAGTTCCCCTAGTTCGGGGTCGGCCGCCTTTAGTCGGTCGAGAGGCTCCTTCGGCGCTTTCCAATGCGACGCCGCAGCCTCCAGCGCACTCACTAGTCGAAGCCAAGCCTGCGCTGGGTCGTCGTCCGCAATCCAAAGTGCCTGTGCGTAGAGGCGAGCCGCGCGGGCGAGCGCACGCGCCTTCTGTACTGAGATCCCCGGGTAGATCTCTAGTAGCAAACCAGCATCTTCAAGCTCCACACCCTCCTCGATCATCGGCAGGATCGAGCGCGTGCCCGGTCGAGGGGCCGCGAGCGACGGGACTGAGTGCCACGGCGAGAACGGGATACCTCGGCCGTCGCCCCCCTCTTCGAATCGGCGCGTCAAGCCGCTTGATCGCATCCGTCGGCCGAGCGCGAGCGACATGAGGCTGGCCATCTCGTCGCCAATGTCACCACCCAGGTAGTCCTTCGTCCCAGGGTTGTCGAAGTCGACCGATGTGAACTCCTCATTGGTCAGGTGGAGCGCTACGCGGAGGGTTACGGCTGGCGTCGCGTTTCCTACGACCGGGCGAGCGCTTCCGGCGAGCGTATTCAGCCAGTCGTATGGGCCAGTCGACAGATCGCCCTCGACGAGCGCGTCGGTGTAGAGGCCATACTCGAAGCCACCGTTGCGCACCGCGCCCCCGTTTGCGGCGACCCAGTTCCGCCAGGCGAGCGGTCCCTCTGCCCACTGTTGGGCGTTCTGAGCCACGCCCGGCAACCTAGTCGAGGCTGGCCGGCCACAGCAGGGCTTTCGGCGCGAGCTGCGGCAAGATCCGCGGCGAGTCGAAAGGCTGCCGGGGGCTAGAGAGTCCAAACGCCAAGTTCCGCACCTCGCGCACCAGTTTGCCTGCGTCTTTGCCGCGGCAGCCCGTGAGAACCGCCCACGCCTGCCGCAGCGGCTGGCGCTCGCGCCATCGCTCGATGAGCGCCGGCGATGCGACGACCAACCAGCCCTGGCCGATCTCGTCGGCGTCTGACCACGGCGGCCAGCGGTCGTAGCCGGAACGCCACCAGATCGAGCGGACCGCGGGCTCGCCGTCCAGTAGCCATGCAAACGCGTCAGTCCGGTCCGGCTCCAGCCCTAGCTCGGTCGCGAGTTGCGAGTGGAGCGCGAGCCAGCCGGCGGGCGACGCGACGGGCGGGATGTACCGGCCGCCGACGATGGCCTCCGCTTCAAGCGACGGCGGCGCGACGCGTTCGTCGCGGTAGATAGAGGCGGGGCCGTGGGTCAGCTTGTGAAGAAGCTCGCTACCGTCGTCGACGTCGCTGAGCGCCCGCGTGAGGTTGTCGGCGTCGAACTGCTCGAGGATGACTCCGCTCGAGCGCTGTTCGCGGTGGCCGGTGCGATCGGCGAGGCCCAGCTCCGAGCGCTCGCCGATCACAATCCAGTCGCCGAGCTTGCGCGCGACGCGTGCCTCGGCGCCCCGCGCGAGCTCCTCGATGGCCAGTTTCCAGAGGCTTCCGCGCTTGTCGTGCGGGACGTAGGTAGCGATACACCGCGGCCGCCGGACCGGTCTGCGGCACAAGAGCTCAATGTCGTAGAGCGGCACGAGCCGCGTGACGTTACTACTCCGACGTGGTAAATAGCGGATAGTTCCGGTAGTATTCGGGCGGTGAAGCGCGACGCTCGTTCGCTACCGCAGCCCGCGCAGGAGGAGTTGCGCCGCACGGCGATCCGGCTGGTTGGGGAGGGGCGATCGCAGGGCGAGGCGGCGCGGATCGTGGGGGTGCATCGCCAGGCGGTCAACCGGTGGGTCCGGGCGCATCGCGAGGGCGGCGATCGGGCGCTTGGGGCGCGTCGCCGTGGGCGGCGCGGCGGGCACACCAAGCTCACCCAGGCCCAGCAGGAGAAGATCGCGCGGCTGATCTGCGGCAACAACCCCGATCAGCTCAAGCTGCCGGGGTTCTTGTGGACGCGAGCGCTGGTCCGTGACCTGATCGGTCAGCAGTTCGGCGTCGAGGTCGGCGAGGACACCGTGGGTCGGTACCTGCGCGCGTGGGGCTTCAGCCCGCAGAAGCCGATGCGCCGCGCCTACGAGCAGTCCGATGAGGCCGTTCGCCAGTGGCTTGAAGAGCGCTACCCCGAGATCGAGAAGCGCGCGCGGCGCGAGCGCGCCGAGATCCTGTGGGCTGATGAGTCCGGGCTGCGGTCCGATCACACCGCCGGGCGCACCTGGGCGCCGATCGGCCAGACCCCGGTGACCAAGGGCACCGGCAAGCGCTGTGGGGCGAACATGATCGCCGCCGTCTCGAACACCGGCACGCTCAGGTTCAGCGTCTTCGACGAGCGCTTCACCGGCCCGCTGTTCCTCGACTTCCTCAAGCGCCTGGTCAAGGACGCCGCCGGCCGCAAGGTGGTCTTAATCGTCGACGGGCACCCCGCTCACCGCGCCCGCCTCGTCCGCGACTGGGTCGCCGCGCACCCCGAACTGATCGAGCTGCACTTCTTGCCCGGCTACGCCCCCGAGCTCAACCCCGCCGAGATGCTCAACCAAGACGTCAAGACCAACGCCCTCGGCCGCCGCCGCCCGCTCAACGTCACCGAGCTCAAGGCCGACGTCCGCCGCTTCTTGCGCTCCTGCCAACGCCGCCCGACGAAGGTCTCGCGCTACTTCCAAGAGCGCCACGTCACCTACGCCGCCGCGACCGCTATTTGACGCCCCGGGTTAGTATCTGCGCTTCACGATTCCCACCGCGGCGTGGTGATGGAAGGTCCACTGCGATCCGGGGCCGTACTTCCGGATCTCGAGCTGCTCGATACGCCGGAAACGCGCGGCGACTGAGCGCGTCGTAGC
>JALYMD010000369.1 GCA_030773875.1 Chloroflexota bacterium
GCTCGTTACGTGAACTGGCCGAGATGCGCGCTGAGTTGGAGGACCGCTTCGGCGAGATCCCGGACGAGGTGGAGCACCTGCTCGCGCTCATTACCCTTCGGCTCCGCTGCGAAGCCTTAGGGATCGATTCGGTCGTGGAGCGGGAGCGTGAGATCGTCATCCGTCCGGTCCAGACCAACCGACTGGACGCGAGGCGTCTCAATCAGAAGCTCGGCCGCGCCTTGAAGCTGACGCCCAACTCCATCCGGGTCCGCCTGCCGGAGCTCACGATGCCGTGGCAGCAGGCGCTCGATACGATCCTGGACGCCGTCGGAGGAGCCGCCCCCCAGCGCACGACAGTCGCCGCCAAATAGTAGCCCCGTCGGTCCAGCGGCCCACTCTCGGCTCTCAATCACTGGAGGAGCCCCAGGCGCGGGCTTCGAGGCGAGCCGCCTACTGCTCGCGGATCGCGGCGATCGTCGCCCCGTCCCCGCCCTGCTCGGGCGGGGCAAGCTCGTGGGCCGCCACCACCGGGTGCTTGTGGAGGTGATTGCGCACCACCTCCCGCAACGCCCCGGTGCCCTTGCCGTGGATGATGCGAACGAAGGGCAACGCGGCCCGATACGCCCCTTCCAGATAGCGCTCCAGCATCTCGGGAACCTCGGAGGCACGGTTCCCTCGCAGGTCGATCTCCATCGGCACCGGCTCGGCCGGGGGCGGCTTGAAGATTGCCCGCTCCTGCTGCGCCGCTTTGGCGCGGCCAAGCCGCTCCAGCGCGTCGAGCGGCTGCCGCAGCTTCAACGTCCCCAGCTGCACGTCCGCGAACCCGTCCTCGACCGCGACCACCTCGCCCTCCTGGGCCAGGGACGCCACCATCACCCGGTCTCCCGCCCGGATCGGCTTCTCCGAGGCCCCGGAAGGAGCTGTCGGGCGGACGATCCGTTCGCGGCGGAAGGTACGCACCGTCTCCGCCGCCCGGTCCACCTCCTGGCGCCGCTGGTCGACGTGCTCGCGTGTCGCCGCTACCACGTCGCGGTCCCGCTGGAGGCGCCGCAGCGTCTCCCGCACCTCGGCCAGCTCTGTCTCTGCCTGCTCCAGTGCCTCGGCCCGCGCAGTCTGCCGTTCCTGCTGGGCCTCCCGCAGTTGGCGAGCGGCAAGACGGCGCAATTGCTGGGCTTCCCGTTCGCTCTCCCGCGCCCGCTCGATCGCCGCGTCCGCCTCGTCGCGCCGCTTCCGGATGTCCTGGAGCAACTGATCGGCGCGCAACTCGTCCGGATCCAGGTAGACCGACGCGCCCTCCACGATCTCCCGTGGCATCCCCAACCGGCGGGCGATCGCCAGTGCGTTGGAGCGCCCCGGCACGCCGATCATCAAGCGGTAGGTGGGCGCCAGGGTCTGGACGTCAAACTCGACGCTGGCGTTCTCCACCCCCGGTGTCGTGTAGGCGTAGGCCTTGACCTCTGAATAGTGAGTCGTGGCGATCACGAGCGGCCCGCGGTCGAGCAGGGCGGAGATGAGCGATCGGGCCAGCGCCGATCCCTCCTGGGGATCCGTCCCGGCCCCCAGCTCGTCCAGGAGCACCAAGCTGTCGGCGGTGACGTGACGCAGCATCCCAATCACGGTTCGCATGTGGGCCGAGAAGGTCGAAAGACTCTGGGCGATGCTCTGCTCGTCGCCGATATCGGCGAAGACGGCGGGAAAGACACTGACAACCGACTCGTCCTCGGCCGGCAAGTACAGCCCGGCCTGCGCCATCAGCGTCAGCAACCCGACGGTCTTGAGCGCCACCGTCTTGCCGCCCGTGTTGGGTCCCGTGATGAGCAGTACCCGGTAGCTCTCGCCCAAGTGGATGTCCGTCGGCACCACCGTCGCCGGGTCGAGCAAGGGGTGGCGCGCTCGCACCAGCGAGATGCGGTGCGTCGGGTGGCGGTTCGCGTCGATCGACTTGCCGTCCCACAGCTGCGGACGGGTCGCCCGCATGTCGAACGCCAGCAACGCCTTGGCCATCGCCAAGTCCACCGTCGCAACCGCCTCGACCGAGGTCGCCAGCGGCTCCGCCTTCGCGCCGATCCGCGCGCTGAGAGCGTCAAGGATTCGCTCGATCTCGTGCGCTTCTGCGGCCTGCTGCTCGCGCCACCGGTTGTTCAGC
>JALYMD010000370.1 GCA_030773875.1 Chloroflexota bacterium
GTGAGACCCTGATAGCGTGCTTCCTTCTCGGCCGCTTCCTCAGCTTCTTCGGCCACGCGCTGTACCTTCTGAACGACGCCCTGGGCCGTCGATTCAGCGCTGGAGACAACGGCGTCGCGGACCTCGCCCAAGACCTGATTCTCCCGTGCCGTCTTCGGTGCAGCGAGGCCAGCGACGCCGCCGAGCACCACCGCCAGGGCGCCAGCGGGCAGCGGGTTCTGCTCCACCGCTTGGCGGACGCGGCTGCCGAGTGTCTGCACCTGGCCCACCACCTGGATTGCCGCTCCTTGGACCTGATGGGTGACCTGGCCCGCGGCTCCCTGGACCTGGTCGACGACTTGCCCCGCCGTCGCCTGTGCCTGGCCGGCGACCTGGCCGGCCGTCTCACGGGCTTGCATGGCGGCGTCCCCGACCGTCTCCTGAGCCTGGTTGACCGCGCTGCCGACCGTGCCCTGAACCTGGCCGGCGACCTGCCCCACCGTGCCAGTGCCGGACTGGGATCCCTGCTGACCACTGTAGCCGCCGTAGCCGCCGTAGCCGCCGGAACCGGCCGAGCCCGTCGTTTGGTATCCAGTGTATTGGGTCGACTGCCCCTGACTGCCGGCGCTGCGGCCGCTCAGGAACAGCCAGCTGATGCCCAGCCCCGTCAGGGCCGCCGGGCCTGGGTTCTGCTTGATGGTCGTGATCACGCTGGAACGGAATCCCTGGGCCGACTGCCCCGTCTTGCTTGCCATACGCTCCACCCTTCCTACGGTCGCTTCGCGGACCGCGCCTCGTGCTTGATCGGTGAGTTCCCGGATGGCCGCCTTGGCCTCCTCGATCGCGTGGTCGACCACCTCGAGCGCGGCCTCCCGGGCCTGCTCGGTGGCTTCGGTGGCCGCGTCCATAGCCTGATCGGTGATCCGTTCGGGGGCCAGCCGTTCCTGGATCGCCTCGATCGTCTCGCTGAGGTCGGCTCGGGTCTGCTCGATGTCGGTCACGAGCACCTCGGGCTCGTTCTGATCGGCCGCATAACCAGATCGCGCCCCTGCATCCTCGACCTGCTCCCCACCGAGGGATCCAAAAGCGCCGGAAACCCGGATGTCGTCGTACTCCCCGCGCTCGCTCACCGGATCTGCTCTTTCGCCCATGCTCCATCCTCCTTCAGCGTCTCAATGGTCCGTCGGGGCATCAGATCCGCCTGCTTCAAGTCGGCCCGGGCCCGCTGGACAAGGAGGTAGCCGGCACCTGCGAGGGCCAGCCCGACGAGCAAGGCCGCCAGCCACCAAGGGAGACCGGCTTCCCCAAGCAGCAGGACGATGCCGGCCACGAGCGCCAGGAACCCGGCATAAGCGACCGCCCCGGCAACGGCAAGGGCGGCGGCCGGTTTGCCTAACTGCGACGCCCGCTGGCTCATCTCGCTGCCTGCGAGCTGCACCTCCTGGCGAACCAGGGTGCTCGTCTCGTGAGCGAGTTCCGCGAAGAGGTCGCTCAGGGAGCGGTCGTCACGCCCCCCTCCCATCACCGCTCCTCCGTGTCCTGAGCGGAGCCGGCGCCCGCGGCGTAGTCCGCCGGGGTCAGCGAGCCTCCTTCAAGGCGCGCCTCCGCCATTGCCTCGCTCAGGCTGCCCGGCGCGGCATCGGAATCCCACGCCTCGTCGTACCCGAGGGGAGCTTCTGCCAGCATCTCCTCATTCCCAAGCGGCGGCGCTGTGCCAGCGGCGCCCGCCGTTCCCGCGTAGCCTGCTGCGTAGGCGTCGGCACCGGATGTGGGCGCTCCACCGTAACCCGTGGTGCCGCTATAGTCGTAGCCACTGGTTCCACCGTAACCGGTCGCTCCACCGTAGCCAGTCGCCCCGCCGTAGCCAGTGGTGCCCTGGGGCTGGGGCGGCGGGGTGGAGCTCTTGAAGAAGCGGGTGGCCAAGAAGCCAAGCGCCAGCCCCCCACCGAGGAACAGCCCCGGCCGCCGCCGCGCCAGCTCCTGCGTCTCCTCCGCCAACTGCGGCACCTCCCGCTCCCGCAGCGCCTGCGCGGCGCCCGCGACCCGGTCTGCCGCCGTTTCGATGTAGCCCGCGATCGGCGCTTGCCCCTGCTGGCGGACATGCTCACTCGCCTGGCGGATCAAGAGCGCCGCCGTCTCCATCCCCCCGGCCGCCCGCTCCTTCTGGGTCGTCAGCTGGCTCACCACCTGCTCCCGAACCTGGTCCACGAGTTGCACCGCCTGCTCCTGGACCTGCTCCGCCGCGTCGGCGGCCGCAGCACCCAGATTGCCCTCGGCTCCGCTCGAACTCGAAGATGTTCGCTTTGCCACCACCTTGCTCCTTCCCGAAAACGCAACCACCCAGGCCCGCTCCTCTTCCGCAGCCGCGCTCGATCCTCGTTTTCGAGTTTCGGCAGCCATTCCGCGGACCGGTCCGGTACTGTAGGGCGCACAACCTATGCCAGGGAGGATGACTCACACCACCTGGGTCAACGGCCTGGGATCGAAGATAGACCACCGCTGTTCGCCGACGTTCGGCGCCTGCTGCCTCATCCCGCCTTGCGCCGTGTTTTGACACCGGTAGGGGGGCTCGGCGCGTTTCAAGCATGGGCGGCGGTGGCGTTGCTACCCTGTCGTCCCGGTGCTACGCTGTCGACGCCCCCCCGCATCGTCACCACGTCTTCGCGGCTGTCCACGCCGCCGCTTCAGCCTGGGAGTTGCCC